>DATNKA010000001.1:0-2356 GCA_035603655.1 Candidatus Acidiferrales bacterium
TGGCTTGCAGCGAAGCACGGCAATCGCCATCGCCCTTTCAAGAGTCGAAAATAGCGTTCTTCGCTATTTTCACAATCTCCATAATCGAAAATAGCGAGATTCGGATACTCACACGGGTAAAAGCAACCCTCTAGCGGCCTGCAACGCTCCTTGCGGACGAGGGCTCGCCCACTTTCTAGACGCTCCGCAGCGCAAGGTTCATTCTGCCACCATCTTTCCGGCGCTAGGCTAACAAACATCCCGAGATCTCCTGAGATCGACATGCGCCCCAGATTCCAGTCTTATGAGCGTGCGGAATAACGTCCCGCCGAGAAGTCATTAGACAACACCTTTCTCTAGGGCTACGGTGAGCCAAAAGCAGCAGCTCTGAACTGTCGCTGGTGGAGGCTCTTATGCCGAATTTGGCTCGAATAAAACTTCCCTTCCCCGTTCGGTTGGCGATCTCTTCAACCTTTGCAAAGTCGACGCTGATGGTGCTCAGTGTTCTCATCTTGGCATCGCTCGCTGCCCATGCCCAAGGCAGTCCCTTCGACACTGGCTTCAACGCCATCCAAAGTCTTTTCACCGGCACCATTGCGAAGGTTGCGAGTCTAGTTGCAATTGTGATCGGCGGCTACGATTCTCCAACGCGTATCGGCTCCGTTAAAGAAGGCCGACCTGCTAACGGTCGCCCATTACCTGGTCGGCCATCTCTCCTACAGCCAGGTCCCGGCTCTGGCGAAGCGGCACAAGGTAGAGGCAAAGAAGGACTCCGCGTCCGCGCAGGGGCTTCTGGCCAAGCAAGTAAGCACGTATGATGAGTCCGAACTTTGCAAGATGGTTCTGGAAATCAGCCTGCTCGATTCGGCGTATCAGCGATCCACCACCAGCCGCGACGACGTTCTCATGGATACCGCCAAACGCTACCGAGTGGATACCGAGAAAGTGCAAAAGGCCGTAGCAGAGGAACTTGCCGCGAAACGAGATAAAAAGACGAAAGCCGGAGCAAAGCCGAAGAACCGCAAGACGGCATAGGCCGATCACCTTAGATTCCCGGCGGAGTGTGAGTTCGCACTCCGCCATTTTTGCTGAATTCGGGTCCGGCGCAGCGGTGTCAACGGTCCACAACCCCGCCCGTTGAAGCTTCCTTTTGGCAACACACAACGGGAAATCCTCCCGTCCCGAACCAATCTGCCGAAGCAAAACATCAATCGCGGTCGAATTCAAGTACCGGGCGTCAGTCCGCCGGCGGGTCAGCACTTGTTAGCTGGTTGGCACAAGATTTAGTGGTCGACCTGCAGGCCCCGCGCGGCTCCGCGCAGAAGCTTGTTCGGATCACTGAGTTGAATACTTCTCATGCAGGCCTCATTTGGTACATGCGTTGCATAGCACATTGCGGTGCATAAACCTCGTTGTGCCTGTTCGTTGAGTTTCGCTGGTCATATCGCGTGCTGGCGTGTCCTTCAACAATCGGCGCACAAAACGGACGCCTATTTCACTTGAGGGTGGCTCAAGGAGATTTGGGATGAAGACAATGAAAGCGGTCCGAATTCATACTTACGGAGGTCCGGAAGTACTGAAATTCGAGGATGCGCCACGCCCCGAGCCTGCTCCTGGTGAAGTGTTGATAAAGGTCAATGCTGCCGGTGTCAACCCTATCGACTGGAAAATTCGAGCTGGCTACCTGAAAGACCACCGTCCTTATGTCTTCCCGCTGATTCTAGGGTGGGACGTCTCGGGGATTATCGAAGCGAATGGTCTCGACGGGACAAGATTTAAGAATGGCGATGAGGTTTATGCCCGCTCAGATATCGCCCGAAACGGCGCTTATGCCCAATATATCGTTGCGAAGCAAGTCGAAGTGGCGCAAAAACCAAAATTGATTGATCACATACGCGCCGCTGCCATTCCGCTTGCGGCTTTGACAGCATGGCAGGCGCTATTTGACGCGGCAGGACTGAGTGCGGGCCAAAGGGTGCTGATTCATGGCGCTGCTGGTGGCGTTGGCAGCTTTGCCGTGCAACTCGCGAAGTGGAAGGGAACGCATGTGATTGGAACGGCATCGGCGCGCAATCAGGCCTTTATTCAGGAGTTGGGCGCTGATGAATCGATCGATTACACGAAAACCAGGTTCGACGATGTCGTGCGCGACGTGGACGTAGTGTTTGACACGGTAGCGGGGCAGACCCAGACTCGCTCGTGGAAGGTACTGAAAAAAGGTGGAATTTTGGTTTCCATCGCGAGCCCTCCATCGGCGGAAGACGCCGTAAAAAACGGCGTCCGACAGGCGTTCGTCTTTATGGTGCCCAACGCATCCCAGTTGACTGAAATAGCAAAACTCGTCGATTCGGGAAAGCTCAAACCGGTTGTCGAAACC
>DATNKA010000002.1:0-2686 GCA_035603655.1 Candidatus Acidiferrales bacterium
TGTGCCGTGCCGTTTTCTCTCACCAAACTCGTGTCGCCCCTCATCTTCGGCAGCATTGCCAGCGAGAACTTGAAGCAGATTCCTCCTAAACCACAGCTCCTTTAGGAGTTGCTCTAGGCACAACGACAGAAATATATTTCCACTCTCGCGAAGGTCTTGGTATCGATCTTGTGTCCCCGCAAGAGGAATCCTGAACATGCATAGGAATAGCGCCAAGGCCCGCTGCTTTGCTCATGGCGGAGGATTGCAGTAATGACTAGCGTGATTCTCAAGAGCAATTCGAAAAAGGTAGCGCCGTGAAGCGACCTTTCTCGCTCACTTCTCTGTCTTCCAAGCGGCATACCCGATGATGAGGACGATAGCCAATGCGAACCCGAGCAGAGTGGGGAATGTTGGCATTTAACTGCCTCAAGGTATGAAAAAGACGACGAAAGTGCCGATGAGCCGCAATAGGGGAGGGCAACGGTTCCACCCCGTATACTCAGCCGGATGTTAGGTCAGGCACAAAAACGCAGTCAAGAGCCTTTTGGCTCCAAACAATGAGTGCATTGATAGGAATTTCCCCGACAGTGGCGTTTCAATGGTTTAATTTTAGACCATGACACCGGAAGAGCGCGACCGCATGGTGGAGTTGTGCGAGAAAATTCAAACTGAAACCGGCACTGGAAAAACCGCTACCTTATGACGATGTGGAAACCCACGCTTTCGAGAGCGACGGATCGAACGGACCAAGCAGGAAGATTTACACGGGATACCAGACGCGCCAACAACTGGCAAAGTGGGTTAAGGACGAGACGGCATTTCGAAAAAGACTCAGGTTTCCACCCTACAACGGTAAATGACGATCCATTGCATACGGGTCGCGCAATGCGAGGGCGCCCGCACAGACCTATATCCGCATGGCAGCGAACATCTTTCTGTGAAATCGCTTTCTCGTGATAAACGTAACTATTTGTTTCGAGTGAGCAAAACGGAACAGTCTTCAAAATAGTTCCGTCATACTATCGCCTCACAACCCCAAGAGATTCGGGAGATAGTAAGTGGGCCCCTCTTTGCGATAGCAGTCAGTTACAGGAGATGACTAATAACGGATCTATAGTTGTGTGCTTGTCATCTCGCAAAGGAGTTCTTCATGAAGCGTTTGGAAACCACCGCAAATATTGCCGTAATTGTCGCCGCTGTCATACTTGTGGTCTTTCTCGGTCAGCAGGGGTGGATTCGCCACAACTCGCCTTCCAGGGCGACGGCACGCTCCCTCGAAGGCAAAACCGTCCATCTGCCCGGCGTCCAGTTCGCCGCACAATCCAGAACGCTGATAATTGCCATCTCCACCCAATGCCACTTCTGCCGCGACAGTGAGCCTTTCTACAAGGAACTGGCCGAGAAGTTCGGCAGCCGCGTCAATCTCATCGCCGTTCTGCCTCAGACTCAAAGTGAGGCCGAGCAATATGTGCGTCAGGCGATTGCGCCGAGCGTTCAGGTCGTCTCTTCGCCACTGATCTCGCTCGGCGTAACAGGCACGCCCACACTGCTCCTCGTCGATGCCAGCGGTCGCGTGCAAAAGGCTTGGGTCGGCAAGCTCGATAGCCCGGCTCAGCAGCAGTTGCAGTCGCTCTTGTAAGGGGCGCGGCTGCATCCCAACCCCAACGTACCGCCAACCCGGGGCTAGATTCCATGATATCTGCGCCCTACAGGAGATTCTCATGAAGATCATCGCCAAGTTCGCCTTTATCGCCTTAGTCGTCTGTTTCATCACGATGGGCGGAGTCAAAAATGCCTATGCGTGTGATACGCTTTGCCAGGAATGCATGAGCGCTTGTGGGTCAGAGGAAGGAGACTGTTTGGCCGGGTGCGGCGGCATTGGGGGCCCCACTTGCATGGCCGAATGCCAAGCCCAATTTGACTCGTGTGCTGGCACCTGCCAAGGGCTTTAGGTAGTCAACTCCCTCACCCTGTCCACCGCGCGGCGGACCAGCCTTTCCGCCGCGCTCATACGACTTAGCTCCCGCTTTGCGTGTGATCAAAATTCGGTAGCGCCTCAGTTGATGCACTACCCGAAAATTTCGCTTCGTGTCTTCTCCTCTTAAGATCCTCTAGAATCGTTTTGAGGTTCCATCGGATTCGGGGCAAATCCGTGATGCGGCCTGGGCATAATCCGGTTAATGATACGAAGAATCCGAGGAGGTTTGTCTGGTCCGCGCCGACTCAGTTTTTACGCTGGGTTGCGGCGCCGGCTATGGCGCTGCTCGTTCTTCTCACGTTTTTTTCCAGCCACGCCCTAGCTACAAGAGGCGACCTCCAGGTTTAGCGATGCATGGGTTGCCTTTCGTGGGAAAGACACGGCAACCCCAAACAACGAATTGCAGCGGATGCTGAACAATCTGGTCCAGGCCTCCAATCGCGGGCAACTTCCCCCACCGCACAGGGTGCATCGTATGCTCGAAAGCGTGGCCATGAAGTCCACATTGACACGCCCGAATGATCCTAGTGCTGTTCTTTGGATCACGGGCCGCACACAGCTGCCTTCGACGCGGCGAGTCACTACGAATCGGCCGATCAGTCCACCATTCCCCGCGAGACTGCCGATCACTTCTTGGCGGAATCGACCATGTACATGGTGCGGACGATTCGCGGATCATCTGGGGAAAAATAAGCCAGCTTCAACGTGTCCCAATCAAACGAGTGG
>DATNKA010000003.1:0-7428 GCA_035603655.1 Candidatus Acidiferrales bacterium
TCCCGTCCCATCCGATTGCCCACGAGAAGCGCCATGCCGGCTACATTCTCAACACTCTACTCGGTGGTGGCATGAGTTCCCGCCTGTTCCAGAATATCCGCGAGCGTCAGGGCCTCGCCTACTCGATTTACAGCGACCTTAATCCCTACCGCGATACCGGGTGCATGGCCGTTTACGCCGGCACGTCGCTGGCCTCGGCGGCGAAAGTAGTCCGCTCGGTGATCAACGAATTTCGTAACCTGAAGAATGAACGAGTGCCGGACGAAGAATTGCGCCGCTCCAAAGACCAGCTCAAAGGCAGCCTGATGCTTTCGCTCGAGTCGAGCACTGCCCGCATGTCAAATCTCGCCCGCCAGGAAATGTACTTCGACCACTTCCAGGATCTCGACGAATTGATCGAGAAGATCGAAGCCGTCACCGCCGACGATCTTCAAACCCTCGCCCAGGAATTCTTCAAGACTGAATCCATCGCAGTGACTGCGCTGGGAAACTTGAACGGGCTGAAACTTTCCCGCGACCAACTCACCTGCTGAAAAAGCTCGCTAGGCAGGATCTGGGTTCAGCTTTGAAAAGATGCGTTCAACGTTGAAAGGGCGCGGCTTTAAGCCGCGCCGCATAGGCCCAACAAAGTCACAGCGGCTTCAGTCACCGCAGGTATATTACTCCCCTTGTAACTTCGCGCCCTCCCACACATCCCATCTCAGCGAGCAGGTGTAAACCTGCGGGACACCTTACGCAGAATTTCCTCGAAGGAGAAACTATGAAAAAGATTTTCGGCACTCTCGCGCTTGCATGTATGTTGATGGCCTCCATGTCCGCCTTCGCCCAAGATTCCATGAAGCAGGACTCCCCGAAGCAAGACAGCACTCAGCAAGACTCCATGAAAAAAGACGACTCGATGAAAAATGACTCCATGAAGCAGGACGGCACCAAGAAGAACAAGAAAACGAAAACGACGAAGAAAGACACGATGAAGAAGGATGACGGCATGAAGAAAGACGACTCAATGAAGGACGATCAGATGAAGCAGAACTAGACCAGTTCATAGTCGCACCCCACTACGAACTGTCATCCGCGAGCAAAGCGGGGGATGACAAGCGTGTTTCAGTCCACGCTTTGTTCAGAAACGGTGTGGTCAAGGATGGAGGCGCGGGCCACTCGGTCCGCGCCGAGTCTCGTGTGTAATAGTCTGAACTCGACCTTGCGGACAGTGATGGGGAGGTTCCCTGTATCGGACGCAGGGAGTCGATTAACTAGGCAATTTGAGTGCGATCTAACGCTTGCAAAAAAATATCCACCGGCGTCCGATCCGCCGCCGCGCCGCTGTTTCACGGTCAGATCCTCCTTCTCTACCAGCACCGCCAACAACGGATCGCGCCGCAACTCCTCGTGATCGTTTAAATCCTCGTAGCCTAATGCCAATCCGTAGATCCGTTGCGCCAACAACTCTGCCATCCCGGGTTTCCACCAGCTCCGGATCCCGATAGTCGCTAAAGCAGCTGGCGAATTGGCCGATGATGTTCGTCCGCTTTTCCACCTCCCGCAGCAACAAAACCCAGCATCGCTGGTGATGGATCCGCCGTCGAATTGCCCGCGGATTTCTCGCTGATTTAGGGGATGAAATGGAAACGGTCCTTGGTTACCCTCTGTCGTCATAAGGCTGTCCTCCTTCGTTGGCCTAACTTCTACTTGTCATAGCTGTTATGCCACGAAACGACGGCCTTTTATTTTCTTTTTTGAGAAATTGCGGCTAACCGGGTGGTGAATCCGACGGCTTCCGTTTGGAAGACAATCCACCCAGAATCGCCGGGGGGTGCGCACGGATGAACGCTCCTAATGGAAGGGGCAATCCGGGAACCGAAGCTGGAGAAGCCTTGCTGGGCGGGGTTTTGCAGCATTTGGACTCAGCAAATAGGAGCTTGACAGCGTTCCTGTTCAGTGACAGACTTCAGCCCGTTGTTCGCAAGCAAGCGCTACAAAGACGGTAAAACCAAAAATGTCACCCTCCAAAGGAGATTCAGTTATGTCGATCCACATAGGTCAGTTGCGGACTGGTAGGTCAACAGCCTTTCTGCTCGTGATTCTGACACTGCTAGTAAGCTTTGGATTCTGTGCATCAGCAAACTCACAAGTGACGGCAGACAGCAGGTCACGAATGCTCTCGAACGCTGAAAACCTCGGCGCAGAAGATTTGTCCAAGCAGATCACTGTGACGGTTTGGCTGAAACACCACAACCAGGCTGGGTTCGACGAGTTGGTCCGGCAGATGTATGACAAGAGCTCCTCGAACTATCATCGTTTTCTGACCCTCGAGCAATACCACGCGAACTTTGCGCCGACAGCCCAGGAAGCAGCTGTGGTCCGCGACTTCCTTGCCGCCCGTAATTTGACTATCTCGTCCGCGGACAAAAATAATCACTACATATCTGCACAAGGCCGTGTCGCGGACGTGCAGGATGCCTTCAAGGTGCAGATCAACCGCTTCAAAATCAATGGAGAAATCCATCGGGCGAACCTGACGGAGCCTGCGATCGAAGGGCCTGCCAGCACGCTAGTGGCTGCAGTGCAGGGATTAAACGACCTTCGCTACCAATCTTATGCGCGGCGCCCCATCAATCCTGATACGGGTGGTCCCGCTAAAGGCATTCTGCTCAAGTCTGCGGGCGCAGGCTCAAATGGACTGTTTTTCACCTCCGACTGTTTCGGTGGCCCTGTGACCGAGACTTTCACCACCCCAGGCGGTGGTCCATCAGCCGTGTACACAGGCAATACCTACGGTTCAGGCATTGCTTCCGTTCCAGCCGGCGCTCCTCAGTGCGGCTATGATTCTGCCGACATGCAAGCCATTTACGGGCTGCCCACGGTCTATGCGAACGGCTTTGCCGGTACAGGCCAGACCATCGTGATTGTCGATGCGTTTGGATCGAACACGATTTTGGGCGACGCCAACACGTTTTCCCGACTCAACAAGCTGCCCGAGCTCAAGACTGGGACCGGGGGCAATTTCCAGATCGTCAAGCCCAACGGTACTGCAAAATGCACAGCTACTAACGGTTGCATCGCAGGAAATTGGCAATTCGAAACTACACTCGATGTTGAATCGGCGCACAGTATCGCCCCAGCCGCCAATATTCTCCTGGTGCTAACCGAAGACAATTCGTTTACCAATCTCGACATCGGAAATCTTTTTGCGATCGACAATCTCGCGGGCAACGTAATCTCCAACAGTTTTGGACTTCCAGAGATTGTGTTCGTCGACCTTGCGCCGTCGGTTCTGATAGTTGAAAACAACCTCGCAGAGACCGCTGCCGCTCTTGGTATTTCGCAGCAGGTTTCTACCGGTGACGCGGGCGATAACCTCGCATTGGATATCGCGGCTTTTGGCATTAACGCCACGTCTCCAGGATTCGCCGCCAGCTCACCGTTCACAACCGCAGTTGGTGGTACGAGCACATTCCTGAATGCAGACCACACCGTCAAATTCCAGACCGGCTGGGGCCTCAACTTCACACGAATCGCCAACCCCAAACCGAATCCTCCGGTCGTCCCGCCCCTCGGTTTTGGCTTCAATGGCGGAGCCGGGGGAGGGCCTAGCACCGTGTTTCCCAAACCAGCGTTCCAGAAAGAGTTAGCGGGTGATTTTCGCCAGACTCCAGACATTTCCATGGTTGCGGATCCACAGACCGGGTTGGAGCTCATCGTGACGCCGGACAGCGTGCCAGGTCATGAGAAATTCGTCGAGGTATTCGGAGGCACGAGTCTCTCTGCTCCGATGTTCTCAGCCATGTGGGCGCTCGCCAACCAGGCGGCCGGGGGCGGGCCGCTGGGACAGGCAGCAGCTTTGCTCTACAACCTTCCTCGGAGTGCCATCACCGACGTGCGCCAGATCAGTTCCCCAGATAATGTGAAGGGCGTTATCTCGATTCCAAATACGCCACCGAAGCCCCCCACTATCCTTCACGAAAGTGCCAAGGCTCTGGCGGCGCCATCCGCATGTGCGGCCCCGCCATGTTCACTGGGAAGTACGACAAACTTTGTCAGCGCGCTCTTCCAAAGTTCCTCTTCCACTCGCTGGGATGTTTTTGTCTTTGGGACAGACACGTCACTCACCACAGGTCCGGGGTGGGACAATGTGACGGGATTGGGCACGCCGAATGGGCTGACCTTCATCAATGCAGTCGTTTCTGCGGCGTCACCAGCTGGTGGTGTTGCCGCTCCTCAGTAAGCTTGACGGTGTCATTTTAACGACTAGGGTCGCCTGGGAGGGCGGCCCTTTTCCTAGCTACCCAGAACCCTCTCGTCCGCAGAGTGGGTGTAGTTCTTGAACCGCAAGACCACGCCGCGAGTCCGCTTCGCCTTGTCGATACGGCCAGTCGGTCATCTCAGCAAACCAAGGCTGTCATGCCCAGTTATCGTTAACAGGCGCTCAAAACCCCTGCCCAGGGTCTGTCTGACGGTGGCGACCCTGTCCGACAGCACGGACCGCAAGGTCTAGTCTTGGCCATCACTTCTCATGTGCCTGCGGATAGTGTCGGTCGCTGCAAAATGCCGCCAAACCACGCCACATGTGCCGTCTGTCGGCTGAGGCACTGCCCTATGACGACGGGGGAAATTGAAACCGCGAGACCTGATCTCGCAGCTCCACGAGCCACGAGCGGTCGTCGGATGGCTTCTGGTTCTCTACCTCATACTCACGATTACTTCCCCGGCGGCCATACTCTATAACATTGGCGCGCACGTCCTGCCGCAGCTCATCGGCACTCACCGCAGCGCCAATATCCTCCTATTGAGTATTTACTGTATTCAGTCCATCGTGTTGGCGTTGTTCAGCATTAACACTGGCGCGAAACTCTGGCCGGTCAAGCCCGATGCGATCAATTTGCGAATCGGTATCTTGTGGCCTATCTGGGCGCGCACGTCGCGTATCTTAAATTTTATGGATGCTCGTCGATCGACCGACTAATTCTTCGGAGCTCGCTCGGATGGCTGGCATAACTTGGTTAGCCCATTACCGATCGTGGCCCTCTGGTACTCAGACCTCGAGCACTCGAAGCATGTAAGGGTCAAGTACCCATCCGAATAAACGCTTTTGCGCCGTTCCCATCTTGACCACAAATTCCCTTTTCGCGAGCAACCTCCGCTGAGGGTTTATAAACGCTAATGCCCCGCCACACTAAGCACTTCGCCCTGCTCTTCCTCCGCTTCCGCTCTGGCATCCTCGCCGCGCTCCCGGGTCAACCCAGTCTTCAAATATTGCCGCAAACACCGGGGACAGGGCACATATCCCTCCCGCATCGCCTCTTTCGCCGTCATCGTCCGCTGCGACGCTTTGTCGTGAATGAATTCACATCCCGGCACGTGAAACAGCTTGGCGCCGGAGGAAACTACAACCACCATGTCAGGAGGAATATCCTTAGCCGGCACCGCATGCTGCGATTTGAAGGCCGGCCAATTTCTCGACGAACTCGTCATCCACAAAGTCCCCGTAATCAAAACCAGCGCCGCCACCGGCACCAGCCACGCCGACCAACTCGACCATCCTCTTCCCTTCACCGCCGCTTTCTTCGCCAGCCGCTTCTCCAATCTCCGGCTAAATCCCGCAGGCACCTCCAACATGCGTTCATCGCCATATAACTGGATAACGTTGCTCGTCCCCGCCAATAGCGACGCACAGCGCGGGCACGTCCGAAAATGCTCGTCCATCGTAGACCGCAATGCCGCGTCGACATCCCCATCAACGTAGTTCGAAATCTCGCGCCACACTTGTTCGCAATTCAGCGCTTCATGGTTCACCATGGCTTGTTCCCCTTCTCGAATGGCAGACGGCTGAACCAACCTTGCTCCCATCCGGCGGCCAGCAGATCGCGCAGCATCAGCCGCGCCCGCAACAGCCGCGTCTTCACCGAAGCAACCGTAATGCCCAGCGCCTCCGCCGTCTCCTGAATGTTCAGGTGCTCCATATCGCGCAGCACAAACACTTCGCGATACTTTCGGTCGAGCGTGCTGAGGGCCTCGGCCAGCCGCAGCCGCACCTCCTTGCGCTCCAGCGCTTCCGACGGAATCTCGCGCCAATCGGCAAAATCCCGAGGGGCGTATTCACTTTCTTCGTCGCCCGTACCGGAGCGATGTCCATCGATGCCTTCCATTTGCACAGTTCGCTCCCTTCGCCGGCGCATCAGGGCCTCATTCACCGTGATTTGGATGAGCCAGGTGCTGAAGCGAGCCTCGGCGCGGAATTGCCGGATATTCGCAAACGCCTTCAGCATCGCCTCCTGCGCCGCATCCTCGGCGTCATGCTCGTTGCGCAGAATGGCCATCGCCGCGGCGTATACGCGCCGTTCGTAAGGCCGGACCAGTTCGTAGAACAATTCAGGCTGCCCTTGCTGCACGCTCAAAATAAGATCCTGCTCGCGCGTGCCACCCGCCTGCCTCGGATTGTTCACGACGTCGCTCAGAACCATGCTTCGCCCGCTGTGTCTATGTGCAATCTGCCTTCACGGCTTAGCCGTGTGCCGTCAGTATTCGGGATCTTTTTTCCAGCCCGTCAGCATGGAAACGAAATTGTTCCACCCATGCAGAATCACCATCACCAGATGTCCCAGAACAAAAAATAAAATCGCCCACATCACCGCGAAGTGCCAGATGCGCGCATAGTGAAATCCTCCCATCATCCACCCCAGCCAGGAGAATTGAATCGGCTTCCACACCACCAGACCGGTAAGTACCGAGAGAACCCCCAGCGCGATCACCGTGGTGTAGGCGTGCTTCTGCAGCGGGTTGTAGGCTTCCCGAACCGGCGGCTTCTCCCCGAAGAGAAAATAATGCTTCACCATCGGCCACACGCCCGGAATATCACGCGGCGTGAACAAGATCTGGCGATAGTTCCCGCTGAAAAGCTGGTAACCGATATACAAAACTCCGGTCGCCATGTAGATCCACATAAACGTGAGATGCCATTGCAGTGCTCCGCCCAGCCAGCCGCCAATGGCAAACGCCTTCGGCCAATGCAGCAAGTCTTTTTGTGGAATCTTCGCGCCGAAACTGGGGAAAGCGCGGAAAATCTGAAGACCGCTGCCCACCATCACAAACAGCGCGACTGTATTCACCCAGTGACAGAGCCGCACAATAAATGGATGCTCGTAAGCCGCGCGCGAGACCACGATGGGCTGGTCGTCTTTCCCTTTTGCTTGAATGATTTCGATAACGCTACCGCTCATGCTGGATCCTCCCGACGTCAGATACCTCCGGGGCTAAAGCCCGCTTCTCGGCCGGCCTGGTCGGCGCCGGCTGAAGCCCTGCCCTTTCCCATCACCTGTAAACGATATGCGCGCGTTACATCCCGTAAAACCACGAATAGCCCTGGTCTTCCCAGTAGCCCACTTTGTCGAGCACGTGCGTCACTTTCAACTCGGTCAAATACTTTGCCTG
>DATNKA010000004.1:0-2446 GCA_035603655.1 Candidatus Acidiferrales bacterium
CCGCCGCCGCCCACGGTCGAGTGCGAGGAGAAAGACGTTCCTCCGACAGGCAAAACCGTGGCCCTCGCTCCCGTGAGCAAGCCGGTAGCTTCCATATGGAAGTGTTTGCCCGCAACGTCTCTGTCGTACGCGATTTTGGAAAGGATGTCCGGGAAGAGATTGGGAGCCCCAGGTTGAGCGCCATTGTCAAATTCGGGGCCGAGCGTTGCGCTAAATGCCGTGGGGAGGGCGACGTACCCGCCGATGAATTGATTGGGGTCCTCTATGCCCACCCCCATCGCCAGATGATCGCTGGCGTGATACGCGGCGCGGAACTCCGCGGCACGGGTGTAGGGTATGCCGACCCCAAGGTTCTGGTCCTCGTTGTAGGTGATGGCCAAATCGGAGGGCATCGGACCCAGCCCGTTGCGGTTGGGGGTCAGCCAGCTCCACGTCTGCCCGCCAAGCAGTTCCCACTTACCGCGCTTCAAATCCATAAAGTAAAGGCGCAGACGGTTGGTCTGGCCATTCACGCTTTGATAGACGTTGGCAGCATCGTTGCCGCTGAAATCTCCTTCGATATAAGCAGTCACATCGTTGCGGCCGAACGTGTCTGTGACCTTCAAGTTGAGACGGGAATACTGCGCGGTGGTGCGAAACTCGGTGAGCTGCCCCTGCGCCGTGTTGCTGAACGGTATAGCGGCGAAGTTGGTGGCAATGTTGCTCTGCGTGTTCGTGGTGCGGAATATATTTTCCAGGTCCACGAACCCACCGGGAGTCAGTATCGCGTCGCCCAGCTTGAACGACGACAGTGGCGATTCCTTGTCCTTTCCCTCGTCTTGGGCCACTGGTCGATCGGCCACATTCGCGCCAGCATAACTGTCCTCGGACCGGAGCACGGATGGAGTCATGCTGGCCTCGATCACTTGCGGAGCCTCTCCTCGCGTGCTAACGGAAACGGGTTGTCTAGCACCCAATCGCTGGTTTAGCGATTCAATTTCCTCTTGTTGCAACGCCACTTGCTTCTGAGTTTGCAAGAGAGCTTCGCGTAGAGCACTCAGCTCAGCGGCCGAGCTGTTCGGGGAGGAATCCAGTTTCTGAGTGCTAGCTTGTGCCCAGATAAAGCCCGGCACTAAGAGCAGTAGCCATAAAAAGGCTGACGTTTGCATGTTTCGCAATTCGCGCATCGCTATCAACCTCGCACCCTGTTGAGAAGAGAGACTAGGTGCATCCACGTCGTTGCCGCTTGTGGCTTGACAGTCGCAAGAATGAAACGGATCAGGCCCGCGCACCACACCAAATGCGGTAGTTCTTTCACCCCATTTTTCTGTAGGCGAAGCCGATAGCCTGAATTCCTCAGACAGCGAAGACCGGAAAGGGTGGCGCGCACTGCACCGGGCCCAGCGGATTCGCTGCGGCTTCGTAGCGCGTCGCCGAGGTCAATTTGAACGACTATTTCGCGCTGCGCTTTCTTGACTCCACGGCGTCAGATCGAGACTTTACCGGGGAGGACGAAGACCATTACAATTGCGAGCACGAGGCAACAGCGATGGTTGCGGCCAAGCCGATTCGCATCCTGAGCGTCGAGGATCATCCAGTCTTTCGCGAAGGACTGAGGAAGATCATCGGGTCCGAGCCCGATATGCTTCTTGTCGCGCATGCTGCCAAGGCAGTGGAGGCGATTGCCGAATTTCGTCGTCACCGACCTGATGTTACCCTGATGGATCTTCGTCTCCCCGGGACGGATGGCACCGACACTCTGATCGCAATTCGAGGGGAGTATCGCGACGCTCGTGTCATCATGCTGACAACCTCTGATGGTGACGGCGACATCCAGCGTGCGATGCGAGCCGGAGCCTCGAGTTATGTTCTGAAGAGCATGCACATGGACGAGTTGCTGAGCGTGATCCGGTCAGTTCACGCCGGCCGTCGGCACGTTTCACCCGAAGTGGCCGCCCGCCTGGCCGAGCATATGGGTGACGACGATCTTACAGTTCGGGAATTGGAAGTTCTCCGACTTATCCGAGATGGTCATCGCAACAAACAGATTGCTGATCAACTAGCGATTTCGGAGAACACGGTTAATTTTCACATTAAGAACCTGATGGACAAACTCCGGGCCAACGATCGGACGCACGCGGTTACCATCGCGCTGCGGCGCGGCCTGCTGCAAATCTGATGGCACGACCAAGACCTACAGAAAATTGCAGGATGGCAGCTACAGATCCTTATGTTCCGCGACAGCCAGGAACACGGTAAGGTTCATACTCGGGAAACCCAGGTTCGGATGTGAACCGCCTCGAAAATCAGCGCGCGAGTTTCGTGACCAAGACGAAGAAGTTGAATGTCCCGCGGTCGTTCCCAGTCTGTTTTTTATTGTGCTTCTTGGCGGTGAGTTCGGCTTGGGCCGTCGATCCCTCTCTCCACATCTCACAATACGCACACACCGCGTGGAGGATTCAGGACG
>DATNKA010000005.1:0-14218 GCA_035603655.1 Candidatus Acidiferrales bacterium
AAAAACAGCGCCCGCTGGAAAACTCTTGCTGCCTTGTCCGGTTGCTTGAGCTTTACCAGGCAGATGGCATAGGCATGCAGTGCGCTGGTCTTGGAGTCAAAGAGGGTGCCGGCTTGTTCAAAATGAGCGACCGCGGCGCCACAGTTTCCCCGCTGGTAGTCCAGCACCGCGAGCATGCCATGACTGGTAGCGTCCGTGGGTCGCAAGCGCAGCACGCGCTGCAGCAGTGGAATCGCAGCCGCGTCCCCGGCCTCATACTCGATTTGGATCGCTCCCTCCAACGCCGGGAGATAGTCAGGAGAAATCCTGAGCGCGCTGCGAAATGAAGCCAGCGCTTCCTTCGTCTGTCCCTCCCCCGCATACGCCGCACCTTGCATCGCCCACAACTGCGCATTTCCGGGAGAACGTTGGAGCGCGGGACGAAGTAGTTCAAGCGCTTTCTGAAACTCTCGATTCCGCAAGGCGGAGGCGACCGGTTCGAACCCCTCGGCCGCGTTTTGCGCCCTCGCGCCAGCGGATAAAAGCCAGAGAAGAAAGAAGACCTGAGCACACAAGGAAGTCGGTCGAATTCCGCATCTTCCTGTCATCACCGGATCGCTTTCTCCCAACCCACTTTATACTTCATGTGAGTCTCGGCCACACAGTGATCGGCGCTGGCTGCTGTTATAAGTAACGCGCACCCCATTCGGCGGGTTTTGATTCGCCATCTTAGAAAACGAAAAGCCGGCCCGCTGAACAGGACCGGCTTTTGTGACTTATTCAACTGAGCTCAGAATGAAAGCTTGCCTCCCAGTTGCCAGAATCTGGGCTCGTGGGATGATGTCGCTTGGCCGAAATTTCCATCCGGAAGATTCATGTCGATGCCGCCACCTGCGATGTTCGTAAAGCTTGTGAAGTCCACATAGTTCGCCCGGTTGAAGAGGTTGAAAATCTCAAACCGGAATTCAAAGTTGACTCCTTCTGTAATTCGATTGTTTTTGTAGAAGTTGACATTTGTCTCGATAAAATTCGGCCCGCGGAAGCGCATAGCCTTCTCATTCCCCTCACTACCAAACGCAGGAACGGCGAAATCGCTTTTGGGAATTGCTCCCGCGATCCATGCGCTGTTATTGGTTGACTGGTGGTAACTAACCACATCTGGGTAAGCCAGAGTCTCCCCGTCGGCGTTGTAGTCGCCGCTGCCCGCCTGGTACGCCACGGCGGGGTCTGATTTCGAACACCCGGTAACATTGCTGAGGGCACCCGAGCTACAGACGGCGAGGAAGCTATTCGTATTTTCGGGGGTCAAGGGATAGCCGGACTGGTAAATGCTCGTACCGCTGATCCCCCATCCGCCGGTCGCATAGCCCAGCGCACCCCTTCCGCCATTCAGACCTTTCACTGAATAGTTGAAGCTGAGCGAGAAGCGATTGGGCGCATCGAAGATCGATGGTCCGTAATACTGTTGAGGATTTAACCCAGCGGAATTGGGATAGTTGAGCGCGTCGTCCTGGGAACGGGAATGAGTAAAGGACGCATCCAGGTACCCACGCGTAGAGTGCCCTCTGACATCAAAGATCACAGCGTCGTAATTTCCATGCCGGTCGTTGTCGGCGTAGCTGATCGCGCCAAAGCTTTTGTTGAGCCGGGTCGCACTGGGAACAACCGGAGTCACGCTCGTATTCTCCTGGCTGATCAGGTCACCCGGAAATGTATTGATATCTACTCCATAGGACACATTTCCGATCGAGTTGCCGTTGCCGACGATATTGTAGGAATGGGATCCGTTATAACCCACACTGGCGGCAAAATTCTTCCCCAGGCTCCGCTGCAACGTCACCGACCAGACGTCCGACGTCGGAGACTTCAACAGCGGGTTAATGCCGCCGATGGCGAAGCTTGCTCCGACAATTCCGCCTTGCGCGTTAAGTCCGCCTCCCTGTTGCGGCGTGGGCCCCGTTCCTGGTCCGAAAGTTGGGAAGGTAAATCCAAACGGGGGCTTGCTGCTGTTTCCGAGAACGAAGATCGGAGCCTGCGCGCTGGCGGTGCCGTTGGCCACGAAGGTCGGCGCAACCTCCCCCGGGGGGCTGCCGCGAAATTCTTCCTGCACGTTGGCTTGGGTAAGCCAGTTGTTATAGATGCCAAACCCGCCGCGCACCACCCAATCGGCCTTTCCTGTGACATCCCAAGCGAAGCCGACGCGCGGACTGAATAAGTTATCGACCGAGTGCAGCAGCGCGTTGTGGGTAGCCTTAGCATAACCGTTCGCTACTTGTTGCTGCTCGGTTGTCCCCGTGCCCAGGTAAAAGTTTCCAAAGACTGTCGACGCACTCTTCGACCACGGATTGCCGCTGTCGTCATAGCGCAGACCCAGAGTTACGGTCAGATTCTTCTTGGCCTTCCACGTGTCTTCGGCAAAAAGTCCAAAGGTCCTCGAAGCCGCATCCCAACTCCACAATTGCTCCTGACCGGTCTGCGGATTGTAGTAAATGCCATTTTCGTTTGTGGGAGCATCTTGCGCCAGCGTCAACAGATTGCTGAACGAAAACTTCGGCTGTGACCAAGGCCCTTGGAAGGGCTCGACATCGTCGCCGTACCACCCTTCATAACCGAATTTTAAGGCGTGTGCACCCTTCACGTGCGTGAGAACGTCGCGCCAGTGATAGTTGTGCTGAATGAAGTCTCCTTGCGCGAAGCCCACACCGAACGCCTGATTTGAATCCACATTGATGCCGTTCACTGTTACGGATGGAACGAAGTAGCCGGACGGAGTGGCCCCGCTGCCCAGGACGCCCTCCACTCGGCTCTGACCGATGGTGAATTCATTCAACATGGTGGGCGAAAAGGTATGCGTCCAACCGGCCTGCCCCGCGACTTGCCAGGTATTGTTGAGCGCGGAGAATTGCGGCATGGCTGAAGGTGCGCCCGTAAGGAGTAAAGTGCGGAAAATGCTGGCGTAAATGCGATCGTTCTTGAAATCCTTGTCCAGGCGGCCAAAATATTGCGTGCCATTGCGTATCGACGTGCCGCCAAACGAGCCGGTGTCGACCATGGGTGTGGAACAGGGGATGTTATCCGCCACTGCGGTGCCGCAAACTCCGGTACCCAGCACATCCTGCGCGGTTTGGGAAACGCTGACCCCGGTTACACCAACCGGCTGGTAAGTAGTCAGCAGACCAGTTCCCACCGTCTTCGCTAGTGCGGGAGTATTTTGCGCAAACTGTATAAACTCAGGCGCCGCGAAGTTCACTGATCCGCCGGTGCCTGCCGAAGAACGCAGCGGCTCCACTGCAAAATAAAAATAGAAGCCGTGATGCGGAATCACCGGACCACCCACCGCAAAATCCAGGTTGTTGGAGTGGAAAGGCAAGTAGGGGAAGCCGACGTAGTGCTGGCTCGCGAACATCTTCTCGTAATTGAAATAATCCGATGCCGAACCATGAAGTCGGTCAGAGCCCGACTTCGTGGTGAACATCGTTTGCAGTCCGGCAGCGCGGCTGTACTCACTCGTGAAGGTATTGACCTGAATACTGGTCTCGCGAATGGCTTCAGGTTGCGGGGTGAGATTCAGAACTCCCTGGCGAATTCCGCTGGTCACGTCGAGCCCGTCCACCACATACTGATTATTATTCCCGCCCTGACCATTGGCGCTAGCGTCGACCTGCTCTTCGGTGGAAAAATTGTCCACACCCGACGCGGGACTTCCCGCCGCGCTCGTTCCCAGGCCGGAAGCTCCTGGCGCCATCGTCACCAGCGTGACCAGGTTTCGGCCCACGATGGGTAACTGCGCGACCGCCTGATTCTCGAGCGTCAGTTGGGTTCGGCTGTCGACAGTGTCGACCACCGGGGCCTCAGTCGTGACGCTGATCGCCTCGGAAATCGAGCCAACCTTCAAGGTTACCGGCACGCTCAAGTTTTGCTCGGTCAGCACGGTAATGTTGACCTCAGACTTGGCGAAGCCAGACGCCTCCACCGTAACCCTGTAAGAACCGGGAGCCAGGCTGAGGAAACGGAAATTGCCTGCCTCGTCCGAAGCGGCAGTCTGCGCGGCGTTCGTGGCCACGTTGAGCAACCGCACCGTCGCCTTGGCTATGCCCGCCCCGGAGGGGTCTTGGACCGTGCCCTGCACGCTACTGGTGAACTGGGCGAAAGCGCTGGCTGCAGAAAGCAGAACTAAAAGAGCTAAACAAATCGCAGGACGGCTTCCCGGCATGGTTCCTCCCAAGCTGGCGCTTCGGCGAAGAAAGCGCTTCGAGAAAACGTTTACCAAACGAGGGTAATGTATACCTATTAGACGGTTCTGCTGTCAAGAACATTTTCGTCGCTCCGGAGTTGTGCCTGGAATTGTGCGCCTACAATACCGACGTGTCCCTGCCCCCGGCCGTCGTCACGACCAGCCTGCAAAAAACATTGAAGCTGAAAAAACGCACGGCGCTAGGTTCGCGCCCAACCTTTATTAGGGGAAATTCCTAATCCCTCGCGCAAAGTAATCAAACGGTTAGCGGCGAGGTTCTTGTAGTGCTCGTGCAAGCCGTTAGGCCAGTAAACCTCGATATCAACCGCGCTGCTGCCGCCTAAACCGAAGTGCAATCGGGAATCGTTGCACGAGTAGAAACTGGATTGGCTAAGCACTGCCTGAGCCTGCACTTTGCCGCCGTAGTGCACGAATACACGCGCTCCGATTGCGCTGCGGTTTGATTTGACTCCCTCCAGTTTCACCTTAATCCAATTCTGTTTTTGCTGGATGTCATTTCGCAACAGAGAAGGGGGTTCATTCAGATTGACGACGAGGATGTCGACGTCCCCGTCGTTGTCGAAATCTCCGAACGCACAACCGCGGCTGCAGTGGGCCTCGGTCACGCCCGGCCCCGCCTCTTCGCCCAATTCTTCAAACGTGCGGTTGCCAAGGTTTCGAAACACCGCGCGCGGAGTTTTGTTGGCATACTGCGGCAATTTGCGCTCAACCTCCGGATATACGCTGCCTGTAACTACGAACAGATCCGGGTATCCGTCGTTATCCAGATCGACGATGCCCGCGCCCCAGCAGATGTACCGGGTATCGACCGCGAGCCGCGAGGACCGGGTCACGTCGTCGAAATTGCCCTTCCCGTCATTGTGATAAAGGCCATTGGCATCTTCGGCAAAATGAGTCTTGAATAGATCTAAATGGCCGTCCAGATCGTAATCGCCCACCCCAACGCCCATTCCCGCCTGCTCCATGCCGTCGTCGCTGAGTGCCACTCCGCGCAGCACACCTTCTTCGCGGAACGTTCCATCGTGGTTGTTCATGAAAAGCAAACTCGGGGTGGAATCGCAGGCAACAAAGATGTCGGTCCATCCGTCTTCGTCGAGATCGGTAGCGACTACCGTCATCCCATAGGACCCCGTCGCGCCCGCAATCCCCGCCTTCTGGCTCACGTCGGTGAAGGTCCCGTCGCCGTTGTTACGGTATAACGAGTGTCTTCCGGTGGGCAATCCGCGCGGTCCGCACTCAACCGGGACGCCCTTCCAATTGCAATTTACGTTCTCGCCAGGCACCGGCGCGTGCTCGAAAGAGAAACGTACATAGTTGGAAACGAAGAGATCGAGGTGGCCATCCCGATCGTAGTCAAGGAAACTGCATCCCGCTCCCCATCGCGGTTGATCGTTCAACAGCCCGGCGGCTTTCGTGACGTCGGTAAACGTTCCATCTCCATTATTGCGATAAAGACGGTTCTGCCCGAAGCAGGTGCAGAAGATATCCTCAAACCCGTCGTTGTTGTAGTCCCCGATGCAGACACCGGAGGCCCAGCCTACGGAACGCAGGCCGGCCTTCTCGGTCACATCCGCAAAAGTACCGTCCCGATTGTTCTTGTATAGGCGGTTCGTCGCGCCCGGCGGATCTCCGGTTAAGCGGGTACCGGACAATAAGAAAATATCCATCCATCCGTCGTTGTCGTAGTCGATGAAGGCACAACCGCAACCGACGGCCTCGAGAATGTATTTCTTGCTTTCGGCCCCACCGTAGATCACTGAAGCCTGCAACCCGGCGGAAGATGCTACGTCCACGAAGTGAGCATGGAAAGGCCGTCCCGAGGGGGCCGGGCGAGCCACAGGATGGACGGTGTGAGCAGCAACGCCTTGCGCGAAAAGTTGTGGAGTTGCCGCGAAGGCCGCGGAACCGAGGGAGAGTCGCATAAACGCTCGGCGGCTAAAGGTCAAGGCTGCGGTTTCTCCATGGAGGGTGATTTTTCTTCCACTAGCTTATACCGATTACGCTCGGCCTCTTGCTTGGTCCCTTCTATCCTGAGGTTGGCTAATCGCTTGAGCAGGTCGGGAATGCCCTGGGTGTGCCCGGTCTTGCGCAGCGCCTGGATCAGGTGATAGAGCGCGGTCTGGTCCTTGGGATCGCTGTTCAAAGCCTTGCGGCTCTGCTCCGCTGCCGCTTCGTTTTCTCCCGCCTGCAAATAGAGTTTTGCCAGGACGTCGCGAGCAGCCACTAATGATGGACGAAGCGAAATGGCTTTTTCAGCGGACTTCACGGCTTGCTGAAATTCCGTACTGCCCGGCTCGGGACCGCGCTGGGTCAGAATCTGCGCCTCCAGATAAAGAAGAAACGCGTCGTTGGGTTTTCTGGCCAATTTTGCGCGCACCGTCGCAAGTGCGCGTTCCGGATCATTTTGTTGGACAGCGGCAAGACCCTCTGCAGCCGAGCCTACAGCCTGACTGGGATTAAGCGCATCAGCCGCTTCGAAATCGGCCTCCGCCTTGTCATATTGGGCCAGCTGTACGTACAGCACACCACGCGCCACGTAGAGTGGCGCCGCTTTCGGCTCTACCGTGAGTCCCGCGTTGATCATATCCACTCCGACTTGAAACGACTGATGGTCAAGAGAAACATTCGCGAAGTCGACGTAGAGATTAACGTTATGCGGATCTGACAAAATTGCCTGACGAAGAACGCGCACTGCCTCCGGAGTATTTCCGTCAGCTTCGTAGGCAGAAGCCGCAAGCGCGAGTACATCGGCATCCGCCATGTTTTGTAGCAACAGCGGCTGCAGGGTCGCGATGGCCTCTTTGGGACTCTGCGCCACCATTTGAGCGGATGCCAGGCGATAGCGAGCATAGACATCCGCGTTAGGCTGGGCCAGCGCACGAACAAATATCGCAATTGCTTTCTCGGTGTCTTTCAGTTTCATCAAGCAGTCGCCATACGCCTGAATGGCTTCAGGCTGGGAGTCCACCACTGAACCGCCCTGCTCAAAGTGTGGGACCGCCGCGGCGCAGTCTCCGCGCCGGTAATCCAGTACAGCCAGCATGGCATGGCTGGTCGGGTCTCCGGGATGTATTTTCAATATTTGCTCCAACAATGGAGCGGCTCCATTCCCACCATGGTCGTATTCAATCTGCGCTGCTCCTTCCAACGCTGGCAAGTAACTCGGCGAAATATTCAGCGCGTGCCGGAACGCGCCCAGCGCTTCCTTTTTATTTCCCTTGCCAGAAAGGGCGATGCCGCGAAGTGCCCACAGCTGCGGATTCTTAGGTTCCTGCTCCAGATCTGAACGCAGAAGTTGCAGTGCCTGGTCAAATTGCCCCGCTCGCAACGCAGAAGTAACTGGCTCGATCCGAGTGGGAACCGGCTGAGCGACGGCAAGAGAGGAGACGACGACCAAGGCAGCCAGAACGCCAAGCCTGACAGTGGCATACATAGCACCCATCTTGCCACATCGTAGCAAACGATGACCCACTGCAAGGAAATCGTTTGCTTACTATCGACAAAGCGTGTGACTTTTTGGTTAGGCGGATAACTCAGCGCGGATTGATTGCGGCCTCCGGGCGCGCTCCAAGACAACCTTTGTCAGAACAATCATGTCAAACCTCGAATCCAAGCACTCTACGGTCCTGATGGCTTTGATCCTATCCGTGCTCCGGTTGGCTTGATAAATGTGGCCTGGTCGATCCGCACATTCCGCTGAATCTGTTTCAGTTCGATGGTGGAACTCGCGCCGGGTTGAACTATGGTCCGGCGGAACGGAGCCTGCACTCCGTCGACGTCCCGGTAATCAGCGTAGTCGACTCGGGTAGGAACCCGGCCGAGCGGCGATTCCGCATAGCGTACAAGTCTGATCAGCAGTCCGGACTGCTCGTCGAAATAAAGCTTCACCGGCGGCTGCCCTTCACGAGTGCCGGAAACAACGTAAGCTTCGCGATCGCCGATCTTTTCCGGATATTCCACTCGCAGTTCAGCAAAGAGCCGCTTGATGTGAAGCGGCAACTGAAGGTCCGCGTCGATCCGGGCCGCATCAAGGTCCGCGCCACGCATATCGCGGAGAGGACGGCCCGGCATAACAGACCAACCCTCAACGCCGTCGAACACGGTGACGCTCTCTCCTTTCGGCATATGTCGGACGAAAGCTTGTTTGTCCGGACCCTCATCGAAAATCTCGATGCCGACCGATTGTCCCTCGGACGTAGCGGTACCCTGTTCTATGCGGCTGGTAATCTTTGCTATGGCAACTGCGCCGCCGAGCGCTTGAATGTAGCGGTCGACGAGTTGGTCGGCAGTAGGCAGGCTGGCGGTAAGCTTGTCCGCTTCAACAACCGGGTCCGCTTGCGGCTTCTGCATTTCTTCACCGACAACTCCGGGCAGGACTTCCGGTTTGGGCAAACCCCTATGACAGGAGTAGCAGGTCAGTTCCCGATAGCCGCCGAAGTTGTCTTTGTCGATGGCGAACATCATTCGCATCATGTCGCGCGCAATCTGTTTCGGTTTCTTGTCATCTTTGTCAAAATGTTCCGGCACATGGCAATAGCTGCATTCCACGCCCAGAGATGCCGCGATGAATCGCATGGATGCGACTAATTGGTCAGACGGAATGCCCTTGAGCACTTGGATGTTCTTGAATTCGGACTCGGTGGTTTGAGCGGTACCGCTGGCAGAATCTTTTTCCGCCGGCTCGTTTGAAACGGAATTCTTCGCCATAGCGGCGCTGAGTCGGTCGGAGATTTCAGCAGCCTTCGCTGAATCTCCCTGGCGTTTATAGAGATTGATGAGTGGAACGTCGGCGGCCAGATGCAGGGGATCGATCGCAACGGCACGTTCCAAATGAGCGACGGCTCGGTTGATATCTCCGCTCTGCAAGTAGGCGGATGCGGCGTTAGTCTCCTCGGGGGCTGAGTCTGGATTCAATTGCAAAGCCCGCTCGAAAGCGAACTCCGCCTCCGAAGTTTGTTTTGCCATGAGCAAAGCGCTTCCGATCGAGGTGAAGAAATCTGGGTCGCTGGAGAATTGGTTTTGGACCTCCGTCAACATGCGATAACCGCGGACAACGAATGGCGGCGACCGATGTTCCATTCCCGCATTGATATAGGCAATGGCAAGATTTCGCTTTTGCAGATCCGCCGTCGGCTCCCGCCAGGCGGCAATGTCGGTATCTTCGGGGAATGTTTGTTCTGGTTCGGGACGCCGCTGGATCCTATGGTCGGTGAAAGCCGTATGCCCCCCGTCCTTGGCGTCCCTCCGAGGCATGTGGCAGCGGATACAGTTGCTGTCCTTGCCCGGATGCGAGGGAGAAAAACTTGCCATGTGGCAAGAAAGGCATTTGGATCGGTAGAACTGGATTGGTTCCAGCGGCTTATCGTGTGGATCATGGCAGGTTCCACACCATAGTTTTCCCTTGCTCTCGCGGGCGCAGGTACTCCGGGCGAGTTGCTCCACGTGGCTGATGACTTTGAATTTGCCGGCATCCGCATCGGGAGGAGAGACGTTGACGTAGGTAGTGAAAATATCTTCCAAGGGCTGCCCCGGACGAAAGTCACTAAACTTCTTTCCCGGATTGAGTACTCGGCCAACCCCTAACAGATGACACTGTTCGCAGATACTATCGCGAGCGGCGGCCTTAAGCTTCGCAGGATTGATGATCGTCGCCGCCCGTGGATCACTGAGGTGTTTCTCGGCCGAGCCATGGCAACGCTCACAAGTGATACTTTCCGCGGAGAACACCGGAGACCGATACCCGTTCGAGGTACCGGAGACATGTAATGCAGTTCCGGAGTGGCAAAAGAGACATGCTTCGGCGACGGGCCGGGTAAAATCTGGATTAGGCAGCCCTTCGTATCCTGGCGCCAAATCGTAGGCTTGCCTACTCCTGTAGTATGCGACGGGGGATTGGAATAGATGGCCCGCGAGGTCGAGCAGATAGCCGGAGGCGTGATTACCGGACCCGATCACATAATCGATACGGTAATTGATTACGTCTTCCCCGCTCTGCAGGCGCTGCCAATAGCCTGCTGGCGATGAATGCATCTCGATTTTTTCTTCCGGCGTGTTTACCGTACCATCCGGCTCCTGACCGGCGCGGCGCAGGGAGTGCGCCATCGCGGAGCGCGTGTAGCCCTCGACTTCGGAGGCATGGCAGAATTGACAGCGGCTCGCTCCTGCGGGATCCTTCAGCGATTGCGGGGCAGGGACTTGTGCATGTGGGTCCGCGGGGGCACTGTCTCTAGATTGTCCTCGTCCAGAGGAAACAATAGCCACGAGGGCAACTAGAACGTTGAGCCACAGTTGAGGGATACTCTTCCGGTCCATGACTTAGGACGAATTATTGCCTTGAGCAGGTGGAATTGTACCTCAGTTACCTTCTTTCGGGCCGAAAGGAGTGAGCAAAAGTCGGCTTCAGGAACATTCGGCTAGTAGGAAAGTGGGAAGGATGAGGATGAGCCTGAGTCTTGTTGCGAGGTCGCGAGTGGTGAACACCGGCCGAATCTTTCTTGCCGTTAGCTTGATCGTGATTGGTTTCCAGGATTTTTTCTTCGGAGCAGTTTGTGCCCGTGGTCGTGCCGGTGCGGCCGGCCTGGATTCCGGGGCGTGTCGCTTGCCCACTCTGGCGCCGAGGCGTATCGGGCGCTCGGCAGAGTCGACACAACTATGCCAAAGAACGCCGCGCGGGATGTTCGCGAACTTTTGGTGCACCGCGAACTGGGACGCAAGAGGGCCGGGGGGAAGTTGCGCTAGCGCGAGGCCCCCAGGTAGTCTTCTTTGCGAACCCAAGCGCGATCATCCACGCTGAAGAACTCCTCCGGTTGGAGCAAACGCTCGGATGGACAATTAACGACGAACCGTTGTTACGCAAGCACGCTCCGCTTTTCGAGGTGCAAGCCCAGCCTCATCTGTGGCAAAGTGGTTTTTGGCTCCGAACGGAAAGCCCGACGACGATTACATAGCAGCCGTGAAAAGGCGCTTCGTTCAGTGGGCTGGGAGATGTTGCGCTCAAAGTAATCGAAGGCAGAAGCGGCGCTCCGATCTACGATCTGCATGGTCTTACCCTCGTCCGAATACTGTTGTGCATGGGCCATGATGGAAAACCTCTTCATGGACGGCCAACGATCTCTACCGCTGAGTGTTCGACGATCCTGCAAAAGCCTCAGGGCAGGCCGAGCGACCAACTAATATCGCGTAGCGATACAACATAAAAATAACATAATATCGTATAACGATACAACCGAATCTTCTGCAATCTTTTGCCATGGAATCCCTTACTGCTGGGCTCGCGCTCGGGCTTTTTCAGTTTTTCCCATCAGCCGCCGCTTCAGGTCGACCTCTACGCTGAGCCACCGCTCGAGCGACGGCCTTTCACAGACTGAGCAGATCACCGGGCAGAATAAAGGCACGATATGTGTTACAAAGGACCTAATGTATCGTTATACGATATTATTGTGATATCATTTTAGTGCGATACTGCATGAAAAAAGTTCTCACAGCGAAGGACTACGAATCCTTGGCCGATTTGCGGCAGAATATCCGACGTTTTCTTCACTTCAGTGAGCCTTGCTGTTTACGAAGTAGGACTTGAACCTCGGCAACATCAACTGATGTTGGCTCTGAAAGGACTTCCGCGCGCAATGCGCCCGCGGATTGGGGAACTGGCACAGCGGTTGCAAGTCCGGCGCCACAGCGCGGTGGAACTGGTGGACCGGCTTGCCACTGGCGGATATGTGAAACGACAGAAGGCTGAGAATGACCGTCCCGAGGTCCTCCTGACGCTCACGCCCAAGGGGGAAAGAGTGCTGCGAGAACTATCGCTGCACCACCGAGCCGAACTGCTCAAGGAGGATCCCGTATGGTTCGAGGCTCTCCGCCGAGCCATGCGTTCGATCGAGAACACGAATGGGCGGGACACCGGCCTGCCTGACAGAAACGGAGAACAGGTTAGGCATGTCGGACCACAACGGCGATCCACCCCTTCCTCCCGGCAGCAGTGAGAATTCACAATTCATGAACGGCGGCAAACTTGCAGTCTCGCCGACCGGAGCATTCTTCGTCACACCGCCCGCCCGATTCCGGATGGCGCTGGTGTCCTTGCTGGCGGGTGCGATCGGCCTGATCGCCGGCGTGATTGCTTACGCTCTCTACAACCTGATCGCGCTGTTTACTAACTTCTTCTTCTATCATCGATTCGCGTTCAACTTTACCAGTGCGCGGCTGAACCATATTGGTCTGTGGGCGATCGTTACTCCGGTCATCGGCGGGCTCATCGTCGGCTTGATGGCGAAATATGGGACCTCGAAGATCAAGGGCCATGGGATTCCGGAAGCCATGGAGGCTGTGCTGGTGAACCGGAGCCGCATTGCACCGCGCGTCGCGATTCTCAAACCGCTATCGGCGGCGATCGCCATTGGCACTGGCGGCCCGTTCGGTGCGGAAGGACCCATCATTCAAACGGGCGGCGCGATAGGCTCCCTGGTCGGCCAAGTCTTTCATACCACAGCAGCGGAGCGGAAAGTGCTGCTTGCCTGCGGAGCCGCTGCTGGAATGTCCGCTACCTTCAGCACTCCGATCGCCGGGGTAATCCTTGCCATCGAATTGCTGCTATTCGAATTCAAGTCACGGTCCTTCATTCCTCTGGTGATTGCAAGCACGTTGGCCACCGCTGTGCACGTCCAACTACTCGGAAGCGGTCCGATGTTTGCAGTCGCCCCAGTCGACTTCGGCATACCAAAGGCGCTGCCTTTCTACCTCCTTCTGGGAGTAATCTGCGGGCTGGCTGCGGTCGGGTTCAGCAGCGCATTGTACTGGGCGGAAGACCAGTTCGAGAAACTACCGATTGACGAACTGTGGTGGCCGGCCATTGGTGCCCTCGGGCTGGGCATCATCGGATACTTTGTGCCCCGGGTTTTCGGCGTCGGCTACGACACGATCGGCGACATCTTAAACGGCAGCCTCGCGCTGAAGTTGCTTTTGGTGGTCATGGTCGCGAAGGCAGTCGCGCTCATTGTGTCCCTCGGATCAGGGACGTCGGGGGGCCTGCTTGCTCCGATGTTCATGTCGAGCGCCGCTTTAGGCGGAGCCTACGCTATGGTGATCGACCGTTTCTTTCCGGCGGCCGGGCTTGCACCGGGAGCGTTCGCACTGGTGGCCATGGGAGCTGTGTTTGGCGCTGCTTCGCGTGCGGCATTCACCTTTATCATCTTCGCGTTTGAGATCACCCGTGATTACAACTCAGTGCTGCCTCTCATGCTCGTCACGGTAATCGCTGATGGCATTGCGATGCTCTTTATGCCGACATCCTCGATCATGACCGAGAAGCTCGCACGAAGGGGCCTGCGCATCCATCAGGATTACGAAACCGATGTGCTCCAGCAAGTGGCGGTAAAGGAGACCATGGACGTAGATATACCGGCAATCTCGAGCGCAATGCGAGTCTCGGAACTTGCAGACCGCATCGCGCGCCATGATCCGGCGGTCAGCAGACATCAAGGTCTTGTGATTCTCGATCCCGATGGCAACCTGGCGGGCATCATCACCCGCGCCGACGTCCTTCGCGCTCTCGACAAATACCCAACAGGCGACCTAAGCGTACTAGATGCGGGTACCCGCGATGTGATGGTCACGTATCCGGAAGAGCTATTGCACGATGCATCAGACAAGATGCTGCGCCACAATGTCGGGCGTTTACCCGTAGTCGATCCGAAGAATCCCCGCCGAGTGGTTGGATACCTGGGACGCGCAGGGATCATGGCCGCCGGTCAGCGCCGGATGGAAGAAGAACACGTGCGAGAGCCCGGTTGGATTGGTTGGTCCTGACGCAGAAATACTTCATCGCATAGCGAACGAGTACAGGTTGGAGCGAAGTTGGCCATTTGAGGGCGGAAATGCGGACCCTCATTGTGGCCCAGGCGGTTTGCTTGGCGATCTCCGCTGCGGCCATGGGCACTGTCTACCTACTACGAATAGATAGGGGTAGGCATGATCGCTGTCTCT
>DATNKA010000006.1:0-5292 GCA_035603655.1 Candidatus Acidiferrales bacterium
GGTTGCGCTGTAGGCGCCCTTTTCATTATCGGCCGTCACGCTGTCGCCGCTCCAGTTCTTGGGAAGCCGGTCAACACAAACCACGCCGGTACCTGCTCGTCGATATCGCTCCGCCTGCACCGTCAGGTCGCTGAAGTTCGAAGGAATCACGATCAGGCCGGCCGGAAGAAAGGTGCGAAGTTCGTTCAGGTGCACAAGCTCTTTGGAATGGTCGTTATCCGTATTGCAGAGGATCAAGCGGTAGCCATTGGAGAACGCAATATCTTCCGCCCCGCGAACTACTGCTGGAAAGAAGGGATTTGTAACATCCGGGATGATCATCCCGATCATGTTCGTCTTGTCGCGGCGGAGTCCGCGCGCGAGCTGGTTGGGCTGATAACCAACCGCCTGCACCGCATCAAGTACGCGCTTGCGTGCTGCCTCGCGAACGCCTGCGGAGTCATTGAGCACATGCGAAACGGTGCCAACAGAAACGCCCGCCATCTTGGCGATTTCTTTGATGTTGGCCATGGCGTCGTCTCCCCGATGTCAGACTGCATCAACGAGGAACGATTGTCGCACAGAAACTCCGAGGATGATTGCGGATGCCTCTAAAATTGCCTCGTTGCGCGCTGAAAGACGCTCTTCTGAGTCGACATTGTGGCGGAAACAGGTTCCGCAAGTGGACAGCGCTAAAGAGCGCAGGGTGCCACTCCCTAATCTCAGTCGAGGCGATATAGTACTCCGGTAGGACGTCGCATCGCGACGATGACCCTCCGCCTCGACCGAGATGACGGGTATTCCGCTGGAAACTCAGTCTGACCCAGCGGGTCTTGTTGAAAGCGCCATGGATACCGCGTCCGTCGTCGTCTTCGGGCAGTGACCCCAAGCGTTGTCAGGTAAAAGGCGGCCTGGACGGCAACCTGTCCCTGAACGGCCGTCACTATTCAGCTTCAGTCGAGTTGAAACAAACGAATGTAGATCCAGCTCTCGACCTTCGTCACTGCTGAGGGAAGTCCTTTCGCCTAAGATCGCTCCACCCGCGTCGGCAGTTGGGCTCGTTTTTTCGCCACCGCCTGTTTTGGCCCACCCTTCCAGAACTTTGTTTTCAAATCACCAAGGAGGAAAGAAGTATGTCAGGAACAAGTACGTTAATTGGCTACAGCGGCCAAACCATCGGCCGCGAATAACTAGCACTAGTAAGGACACCAGCGCCAACGGAAACTCACCGCCCGGTCCCACACCACGAAATTGTGCAAGCCCTCATCGAGACCCTCGGGTTTCGCCACATCGGAGTCGTGCACGATGAGTACGCGGTCTCGCCGGACGGTCTCCAAGGCCTTAGGGGTTCTCGACCTCGAAACCGAGATGACAGCATGCGGTTTTTCCGTTGGACTGCGCAATTCCCACGACAAGAGCATGCGTTTGGCAATGACCTGTGGCTATCGTGTGTTCGTGTGCTCGAACATGGCGTTCGCGGGAGATTTTACGCCCGTGCTCGCGAAGCACTCGCTGATCGACTGCATCTCGGTTGCCGTCGACCGAATGCAGCGCAACTTTGAGCCGATGCGCAAACAAGCAAAGGTTTGGCAGAGGAGCGAACTAACGGACGTGACAGCGAAGGTGGTTATCTACGAGGCGTTTGTCGAGGGCAGACTGGAAGCCCCAGTGGCGGCGTCTCAGCAACGAGTTATGCAGTCGACGACCACGTCTCTGACCTTCCCGTGATCGTAAATATTGTCGTGGACCACGTCGATGCAGTCCCGGTACATGCGCAGATGCAAATACTTGGACGGAGCAGCAGAAAGAATCTCATTCTGCAGAATCGACTGATCCAAGTTCACGGAACGATCTTCAACGATCATGTCGTTCGGAAGATGCAGCCTACCCGCTAACTGAGCGAGCGAGAGCATGATGCCTGCAGGCGCTTTACCGTATCGGTTCCATCCCGAGCCCGAAATCGAAAGGGTGGGTTCACTGAGAAATACTGTAGAAGCGAAATAACAGCTCAGCAGCTGAGAGAATGCCTGCGTCGGTATGGCAAGTCCAAATAGCAGCCGAAAGACTCGGGCTCGATTCGGGGCATGCATAATGCTACGGACGCTATGCTCCTTAGGTGCCTCGCAACAATAACCAGTTACTTATTACGAAAACGGGATGCCAAATCCTCTACAGTCCTTGCCAGACCCTAAAACGCTGCGATTCGTCACGCTCCCGGTGTAGAAGTGTTTCCCCAGATTGAAATCAGACAAACGCACCATCGTCCACGAAATCTGCACTGATGCTCAATAAAAATTGAAAATCCCCGTCCAGCGAGGGGGCGGAATCCACACTAACGGGGAACGTGCTTCTCCATTTCACGCTGAGCCACCACCCTCGTCGGGCTGGGCAATGAGCTCGGTGAAATGTGGCAAAGGTTATCGGCCTTATCGGCGTGGCCGGGCGCTGGCCCGTTGCTGAAGAGGATTGCCTGGCGTTTCTTCCAGACACGATTCGCGTGGAAAGAATCCGAGATCACTAGCCAGCGCCATCTATGATAGACTAAACTAACTAGACTTAGTTCGCATGAGGTACCATGAAAACGGTGAATATTCACGAGGCGAAAACTCAGCTTTCGAAACTCATCGAAGAGGCGTCTAAGGGTGAGTCCTTCATCATTGCCAAGGCGGGCAAACCGGTCGTGAGAGTCACTGCTCTGAGCGCTCCAACCGGTGCTCAAATACGGCGGCTGGGTTTCATGGCGGGTCAGATTTCTGTTCCGGACGACTTTGACCAAATGGGCAAAGACGAGATCGAGCACATGTTCGGCGGTCGTGGATGAAACTTCTGCTGGATACCCATCTCCTCCTGTGGGCTGCCGGTGAACCGCGCCGGCTCCCAAAACAAGCTCGAATCCTGATCGACAATCCGGACAACGAGCTTCTCTTCAGCGGGGCTAGCTTATGGGAAGTGGTGATCAAGCGCGGCTTGGGTCGGGAAGATTTTGCGGTTGATGCACGGCTGCTGCGCCGGGGTCTTTTGGACAACGGGTACAGCGAGTTGCCGATCGTCAGCGAGCACGTCGTTGCCATCGATAGCCTGCCACCTATTCATAAGGATCCTTTCGACAGAATTTTGGTGGCGCAGGCGACTGTCGAGGGGGTTACGCTGTTGACCAACGACTCCCTCGTGTCGCAGTACCCTGGTCCAATCAGAACGGTGTAAGGAGTCCAGAATGTAATGTTATCCCCGTTCCACCGCGGTCCTTGAGTCGGAATGCGGACTTCACTTGGGGTCTCTTTCGTGACTCAGCGCCCTGCGCATCATGAAAGAAGGAGGGCCACAGGCGTTCGAACAGTTCCAGTTGCAGTCGCGGGCGGGATTGCAGCTTGCTTCCGGTTGGGACGCCTACTACATCGGCCTGACCTTTTACGCGCTGAGCACCTCGCCGTTCAGCTGCCTGTTTTTCCGATCGCGCTATATGTCGAGAATCCTTGCAGCGTGGGGCGTGCTGGCCTCCCTCTTCGAAGGGGTATGCGCGTTTGCGTATCTGAGCGACCGCAGATTCAAAACCGTGGTCTCCGTGAACTGGTACGAAATGCCGCTGTGCGAAGCCGAATCCTCAGGCAGCGGCTCTCGTTCTTCTTGTCCGCAGATACCCCGATACTTTAGCCCGTTTGGACGAAGTTGCGGCGCGCGAAGCGCTGTATGGGTACGCCAAAGCGAAGTCGATTGGTCGTTTCATGGATCAGATCAGTCAGCGGCGAACCAAACGGCTACGACCTCTGCACAACGATTGCGGAACCTAATCACTTAATCTGCTGTTGCCGCTGGGAGAGTACTACAAACGCTCCCACGTCCGAAAGCTCTTCCAGAGTCTCGAACGGTTGGGAGGTAAGGGGAGTCCGGTCGAAGGTGTAGCCGCTGATCCAAATTACCGCTTCAGACAGACGGTGCAGGGCCGATCCCCACCATTTAGCGCGAGTCCACATGCCGTGTTTTTGATAGCAATTTGGTAGCAAATTGCGCTGAGCAAGCGACGCAGCGGTGCTGTGTCGGCCTAATGCGGCTTTCGCGTACTCCGCCTTGGCTTCCTTCAGGACTGGGATGTCCGGGTGTTATTCCACCCTAAGAACGCTGCGAGTTCCTCCAGGAATACGCGCCACGCTGGTTCCTGCGCGAGAAGAAGATGATTTCTAGTGCTGAGCGGGACAAATCGTGCGCTTGGGATTTCGGCGGCCAGAATTCGCCCTTCTTCCGCCGGTATAACTCGATCGCGATCGGCGTGGAAGACGAGGGTAGGCACGGAGACCAATGGCAGGAGAGGCCGGATGCTGATCTCGTCGATCAGCATCAAGATGCGGGCGGCATTCTCCGGACTCGCTGATATCCGCTGTAGATCATCGAGCCATTGGTGCTGCTCGGGTGTCGAGTTGTGAGGAATAAAAAAATTCGTGAACATCGACTTGAAATCCGGATTGTTCTTGCCCCAATCCAGCCGCATCAGGGTCTGCAGAGCTCGCCGCTCGGCTATCTGTTCTTCTGTGCCGTGCGCGGTCAAGCCACGTGAAAACGCACCTAGCAAGACCAGGTGGCTCACACGCTCGGGATGCCGTACGGCATAGGTAATGGCCACCGCTCCGCCTTGGGAGATCCCCAAAAGTGCGAATTTCTCAACGCCTGCCGCCTCTACTACCGTCTCCATGTCCTTAACCCAAAGTTCTAATGACATCTCCTTCACGTCCCATTGCGAGAGGCCATTGCCACGTTCGTCGTAGCGGATCAAGCGATTATGTTTTGGCAATTCTACGAGCCAGTGCTTCCAGATCGGACTGTCCCATTCATAATCCAAATGGTTGAGCCAATTGGCGGACTTTACCAGCGGATATCCGGAGCCGGTGCTTGCATAGGCCAGCCGAACACCGTCTGTGGTGACGCAAAATTGGATCTTTTGCCGTGCCGCCGACGTAGGGGCGATTGCGGCAACCCGTGCCGGCTCTGTGTCTCGCTTCAGCCGTTGGAGGTCGGTGCGAACATCAGACGCGTTCTGGTACCGGAGGTTCCGATCCTTCTCCAAACACTTCGTGATGATCCGCTCTAGTTCGGCGGGTACTTCGGCGTTCAGCCGAACCGGGGGAACGGGTGCCCGGTTCAGGATTGCTTCGAAGATCACCCCGGTGCTCTCTCCACGGAATGGCAAAGCGCCGGTTGCCATTTCATAAAGAACCACACCGAAGGAAAACAGGTCCGTTCGCGAATCCAATTCTTTAGCCCGAACCTGTTCTGGGGACATATATGCTGCGGTTCCTAATGTGCTTCCGGGGCTTGTCAGAT
>DATNKA010000007.1:0-11891 GCA_035603655.1 Candidatus Acidiferrales bacterium
TCTTGTGAAGGTAGGCAACCGCGCCGTCTCTCGTCGCTCTATCTTGGTTTTCAAGATCGTCTGAACCGGTCATGAAAATGGTCGGTACGCGATGAGCAGCCTTGAACACGTCCGCGCGCGGCGGTCAAGCGTTCCGCCGGAAACACGCGACGTAAGACCCGGAAATCGCGATCAGCATCGAAACCTCTACCTCGATCTGGGTATAGGAGGGGTGCAGCACCGGATTGTCGTAGCGAGCACTCAGTGCAGTTCAGTTGAGCGGCGACAGCTCCGACAAGACTTGAGCTACGCCGGTAGCGAAAGTGTATTCCGCATTGACGTTAGTACTCATAAACCTTGGTGGTAGCTTCGTGTACGCCTTGCGGCGGATTACGGCGGCTGCTGGGAAAAAATGCGAATGGGCACATGGCAGAGTTCTCAATTCCGGTCCAGGCAACCCGTGTCCCCGTGGCTGCCACTGATTTATCGAACTCAATGACGGGACCGGCGAGTGAACTCGACTGTGCCGCGAAAACCGATTTTCCCTGTGGAATGCGATAGACTCTCTAGCAAGGCTGCGGGGACGGCCTCCAATGAAAACGGCCAAACTGGAAAAATCCTACCGCGTTGACGACGGAAAACATTTCCGTTTGAAAGAATTTGATCCTGCTGACACTGGGCGCTGGGATTCCGTGGAGGAAGCCAAGGAACAGTTGCAGAAGGACATCAAACGCATGGAGGGGTTGCAAGACAAGCTTTATGCGCAGGATCGGCGGTCAGTGCTTCTGATCTTCCAGGCGATGGACGCCGCCGGTAAGGACGGTACCATCAAGCACGTCATGTCAGGAGTAAATCCTGAGGGTTGCCAGGTGCACTCGTTCAAAGCGCCGTCGCAGGCTGAACTGCAGCACGATTTCTTGTGGCGCACGACGCAGGCTCTGCCGGAGCGGGGACACATTGGAATTTTCAATCGATCCTATTATGAGGAGGTCCTGGTGGTGCGAGTGCATCCCCCAGTACTCGAGAGCCAGTTAGTTCCGCCATCATTGATAACGAAGGATATTTGGAAAGAACGCTTCGAAGATATTAACTGCTTTGAGCGGCACATGGGGCGCAACGGCACGGTAATCCGCAAATTCTTTCTACATCTTTCGAAGAAAGAGCAGAAGCGGCGGTTCCTGGCGCGGCTCGACGAGCCGGAGAAACATTGGAAATTCTCCGCAGCGGATATTCAAGAGCGTCAGTGTTGGGACGATTATCAGGACGCTTACGAAGACATGATCCGCCACACCGCCAGTAAATGGGCTCCCTGGTATGTCGTTCCTGCGGACAACAAATGGTTTACACATCTGGTGGTAGCGGCGGCGATTGTCCAAACGCTCGAAGAACTTGACTTGTGCTATCCGAAGGTCGATGGGGAAAAACTGAAGGAAATCGTGGCTGCACGTCGAACACTCTTGAAAAACTGACTGCTCTACAAGCTGCGGTGTGCGGACTTGTTTTGCCTTTAACTTGTGCGTCATTTACGACATCTGCGGTCCATCTATACCTGGGGAGTAATTCGAACATGGCAAGTGAAGAAACGTTTCGTGGAAACAAGTCCGCAAAATCTGCAATAGCCTGGTGGTTGCCGTTTGCTTTCACCATCGTCGTAGGTTGCGCGCAGAGTGTAGCATTCGCGCAGACCAAACCCGAGCGGCAATCGAAGGCTGTTAAGCCGACGCAATCTGCGCCGTCGTCAACCGAAAACCCGTCGAGCGAGAATTCACCGTCCGACAAAGAATCCGGCAAGCCGGAAGACAAGCTATTCAAGGGGATGAAGTATCGCATGATCGGCCCGTTCCGCGGGGGAAGATCGCTTACCGCGGCGGGAATTCCGGGTGACCCCACCACCTATTATTTCGGCGCGACCGGAGGCGGAGTGTGGAAGTCAACGGATGGAGCGATGACCTGGTCGCCAGTGTTTGACAAAGAAGGAAGTGGATCGATTGGCAGCCTGGCGGTCGCCAATTCGGATCACAACACTATTTATGTAGGCACGGGCGAGGCCTGCATTCGCGGGAACATTTCTCACGGCGACGGAGTTTACAAAACTCTCGATGGCGGCAAGACCTGGAAGAACATTGGACTGCACGATTCTCGTGCCATTGGCAAGGTCATCGTAAATCCTAGTAATCCCGACATCGTTTTCGTGGCGGCGCTAGGGCATCCTTACGGACCGAACACCGAACGTGGCATTTTCCGAACGACCGACGGTGGCAAGAACTGGGAAAAAGTTCTTTATAAAGATGAGAACACCGGCGGCATCGATGTGGCTTTCGATCCCCACAATCCCAATATTCTGTTCGCCGCATTGTGGCAGGCGCGCCGTACTTCCTGGAGTCTGGCCAGCGGCGGGGCGGGCAGCGGACTGTACCGTTCGAATGACGGGGGAGCGACCTGGAAGCGATTGGAAGAACATGGGCTGCCCAAAGGCCCGTACGGACGAATCGGGATTGCCGTGGCTGCCAACTCGGATCGAATTTACGCGCTAATTGAGGCGCACAATCCCGATGGCGGGTTGTATCGGTCCGATGATGGCGGTGAGACTTGGGACTTCGTCAATCCCAGCCACAGCCTTTGGCAGCGGCCGTGGTATTACATGCACATCATCGCCGACCCGCGAGATGAAAACGTGGTCTACATCATGGATGTCGAGGCGTATGAATCGACGGACGGCGGGCACCTGTTCAATAGGATTCGAGTTCCGCACGGCGACAATCATGGACTATGGATCGATCCTAAAGATACGCGGCGCATGATCGCGGCTAACGATGGCGGAGTCACCGTCACTTTGGACGGTGGCAAGAACTGGACGCGCGAAGACAATCAACCGACGGCGCAGTTCTACCACGTGACCACGGACACGGCCTCGCCGTATCGCGTATACGGTGCGCAGCAGGACAGCGGGACGGTGGCCATCGCCAGTCGCAGCGACGACGGCGCTATTGATCGCAGCGATTGGTACGACGTTGGTGGAGGCGAGGCGGGCTACATCGCGCCGTATCCCCCTGATCCGAATATTGTTTATGCCGCCGATTATCAGGGAAACATCACACGCTTCGATAAGCATATCGGACAGGTGAAATCGATTACCGAGCAGCCCGAGCTTTCCGATGCTCACGGAGCCGGCAACCTGGAACATCGATTTCAGTGGACCGCGCCCGTGCTGATTTCATCGCACGATCCCAATACGCTGTATCACGCGGGCGAGCGTCTGTTCAAAACTACCGACGGCGGAGTGCATTGGCAGGCGATCAGTCCGGACCTCACGCGCAACGACAAAAGCAAACAGAATGTCTCCGGTGGCGAGATCACGCTCGACGATTCCGGTACTGAGTACTATGACACGATCTTTGCACTAGCCGAGTCGCCAATCACAAAAGGGCTGCTCTGGGTTGGTACCGATGACGGACTAATTCAGATTACGCGCGATGAAGGAAAGAATTGGTCCAACATTACGCCGAAGGACTTGCCGGAATGGAGCCGCATCAGTCAGATTGAAGCCTCCCCGCACGATGCTGCCACGGCGTATGTTGCAGTGGATCGTCATCAAAACGACGATCTCAAACCATACATTTACAAGACCAGCGATTACGGCCGGAGTTGGACGAAACTGACGAACGGGATTGCCGACGGTTCGTTTGTCAGGGTTGTCCGCGAAGATCCCAAGAAACGCGGGTTGCTTTACGCGGGAACCGAGAATGGAGTCTACGTTTCATTCAACGATGGTGCGGAGTGGAAATCGCTCAAACTGAATCTGCCCACCACCCCGGTGCACGACTTGGCAGTCAAAGATAATGATCTCGTGGTCGCCACGCATGGACGGGCATTCTGGATTCTGGATGACATCAGTCCATTGCGACAGTTCACCGACGATATGGCGAAGAAGGACGTACATCTCTACACTCCGGATGCTGCTTACCGCATTCAAGCGGGCGAACCCGGCGAGCATCACCCATCGAAACGGACGGGGCTGAATCCGCCGGCGGGAGCGGTGATTTACTACTACCTGAAAGATACCCCTAAGGTCGGCACAGAAACTAAGCTGGAAATTCTAGACTCGTCGGGGAAGCTGATTCGTAGGTACTCGAGTGCCGAAACGGAGTTACTGGATGAGCCTCTCGGTCCAGACGACAAGAAGCCGGAAAAGGAAATTAAACCGGACGCCGGTTTGAATCGTTTTGTATGGGATCTACGCTATGAAGAAGCGCATCGTATTCCCGGTTATTATCTCTGGGAGTACAACGTCGGGGCCAAGGGACCCGTGGCCGCTCCCGGCCAGTATCAAGTGCGACTGACGGTGGGTACCGACACCCAGGTTGTGCCGTTGGAGGTTAAGTTGGATCCGCGGGTGAAGGTGGACCAAGCGGATCTGGCGCAGCAATTCAGCCTGCTGGCTCAGACGCATGAGGAACTGAACCGGGTCTATGACGCGGTCAACCAGATCCAGGATGTGCGCTCGCAGGTCGCTGGCCTGAAGCGTCGGTTGCCGCAGAACGCCAGTACGAAAACCATCTCTACATCGGCTGAGGATCTGGAGAAGAAGCTGGTAGCCGTTCGCGACCAACTCGTCAATCTCACGATCAGCGCGAACGAGGATTCACTGGCTTACCCGCCACAGATTGATGCAAAACTGGCGTTCCTGGCAATCGGCGTAGGCAGCGCAGACTCGGCGCCCACCGAGGCAGAACAGGTTGAGTTCGAGAAGCTGAAGCGGGAGAGCGGAGAGTTGCTCAGCCGCTGGGACGATTTACAACGTCGCGATCTGGCTGCTTTCCAGAAACTCACCGCTGAGGGCAGTCTTTCCACGGTAGTAGTGCCCCCGGCGGGTCGAATCGCGGATGCGGAAAGCATCGACGCTCACTGACCGGGCCGCGATAGGCGCAAATAGTGCTCGGTGGTATTACTTCTGTGCCACGCCGATGGCACGGTGGTGCCTTGTGCGGTGTGCTGTCCGCTGTTATTTTGCCGATAGTGATGCTGATCCTCCCCTGAGGTGATGGCCGATAAGACACGGGGGTGTCCATGAGGTTCATGCATCTGTGTTACGCAGCGGTGGGTTTCGCGGTGGCTCGCTGGATATTTCGTCGCCAGCCAGTGGTTGATCCTGTAACGCGGTTGCGTTCTTCGGGCCTGTTGTAAAGGCTCGGTTCGAGGTTTTGGGCGCGCGCGCCCCGTTGCGCTTCCATTTCGTCAGCGCGCGCTCATTTCCCTTTCTGTCTGCCCGGAAGTGCTAGCACTAAGGTTTGCCTGAGTTATCTCTGTTTCACCCGCCATTCTCACTACAATCCTGGTAGGTCGTCTGCGGTTCGTGGTGCCTCACCGCGTTTTCGCAGCTCGCGCCAGATAGCGAGCGGTACCCGGAAAACCTAGTGCAAACGCCGATGACAATGCGCCTGATCATTCTCCTGCTGCTCGCGGGAATGTCCGGGCTCGCCTTGCCTCAACGGGCTAGCGCCCAGGAGGACGCCAACGATGCTCCGCTAGGTGATATCGCACGCAGTTTTAGAAAGAAGATTGCTCCATCCGAAGTGATTATCGATAACGATAATTTTTCCAAAGTAGTGGAAGACGCCGAGAGCCGGAGAGCAGCGGGTTCTACCATGGTGTTTTCGCTTGATCCCGGAGAGAAGAGCTTTCACGTTTCCTCGCCTGACGTCAGTTGCAGCTTTTCATTTAGCGCCAAAACTAGTTCACTCCTGTCCGATCCGATCGTTTTGGACGAGTTGCCAAGGAGCGAATTGGCCAAGTTGGACGGACCGGCAGCGATCGATGGAGATTCACTGCAGGTCTCGATGCACAACGGAAGCTCATGGGAACTGCGCGAGGTGGTGATTGGCCTAACAATCCTGCGTCGTCCTGAGGACGTTGATGCGGTCTACTCTTATGGCTCAGCGCGAATCCTGCCCGCCGTGGCCGGCGCCTCCGCGCCCCAGGTGCAAGACTCGGTGCAGAAGCAGCCCGATGTCACCGTGCTATTGCGAGTGAAAGGTTCAGCTCTTCCGTCGGCGACGGCGCTGTTTCGGACGCAGCTAAACTTTGCTCTTTTTCCCGATCAGGAGTGGCATTGGGCGATTGTGAGAGCCAAGGGCGTTCCGCCTCAGATTCCACCGGACGCGGCCACGATGCAACTGGTGCAAGGGGCAGGACAGCTTCCGCCGGCAGCGCCCGACGCTGGCGTGCCGGTAGCGCTGCCGACTTCGTCGTCGTCCAATCTATCGTCATCGAATCCGAATGCCACGATACACTAGCCGTTCACACCGCCTGAGCCGCCTCACCTCGCGTGTTAAACTGACCACAAATTCCGCGTCAAGGACAGGCGATGAAATTTGGAGTCATCATCTTCCCCGGTTCCAACTGTGACCACGATGCTTTCTGGACGATTCAGCAGGTTGCCAAGCAACCCGTGACGTTTCTATGGCACGAGTCGCGCGATCTGGAGAATTGCGACGCTATCATCGTCCCTGGCGGATTCGCGTTTGGAGACTATCTGAGGACGGGCGCCATTGCGAAATTTTCTCCGGTGATGGAATCAGTGCGTCGATTTGCGGACGGTGGAGGGCTGGTGTTGGGAATTTGCAATGGCTTCCAGATCTTATGCGAATCAGGACTGCTGCCGGGAGCACTGATGCGCAACGCAGGTCTGAAATATGTTTGCAAGCCGGTGCAGGTGCGGGTGGAGAATGCTCTCACTCCCTTTACCAACGCCTGTTCGCAAGGAGAAGTGTTGACCATCCCGATCGGCCACATGGAAGGGAATTATTTCTGCGATCAGGAAACGTTGGATGAATTGTTGCACGGCAATCGAATCGTGTTTCGTTATTCCACCGCTGACGGGGAGATCTCACAATCGGCCAATCCCAACGGTTCTTTGGAAAATATTGCGGGGATTTGCAGCCTAGGTGGCAATGTCGTGGGAATGATGCCGCATCCCGAAAGATCTGCCGAAGCCGAACTGGGGTCGAGCGATGGACTGAAGATCTTCCAATCCGTGGTGGGCGCCATGGCGAGCAGATAAGATCGTCTACGGGAACCGAAGGGCGTCCGCCTCTAGAATCTGTTTGATAATCGAGACATTTCCTGCTACTGTCTCCGCGAAGGCGCTTCCCATTCGCCCAGGAACTAACAACGTCCGAAACGTTTGGAGGAGTGTGCCTGATGACTTCGAAGCAAATTCTTGACGCTTTCTCTGAGACTCTAATGCGAGATGAGCGCATTCTGAGCGCTCGTGAGAGGGAACTGCTGCTGAGCCTCGTGCAGAATGCGAGGAACGAATCCAGCAGCAATCCAGAAATTCAATCGGCCGTGAACTCTACCATTGCCCGCTCCGTGGGTGAGACGGTAGCGCAACGTGCTTTTGCGTTATTGGGTAGCAGCATCGTAGAGCAGATGGTGGCGCAAAACGGGGTGTCTGCAGGTGCGCTACCGTCTGGTCTGCGAGCTGTGAACCGATCGCCAGGACCGCGTCCCCCAGGCGGACCTCAGCCGCCATCTGGACCTCAGGATCAACCTGCAGGACCCCACCCTCCGCCGTCTCCCCAGCCACCGGGTATAAGCCAGCGCCGCGAAAGCATGCCTATGCGCCAAGCGACGATGCTGAGCCAGCCTGCCTCCGGAAACGGCATTGCTGTTCTCGATTCACCGGCGACCATTCCTGCCGAGTGTGTCGTGTTGGACGAATTCCTGGCTCCGCAGGAAATGCAGGAGCTTATTTGCTATGCCCTGGGTCGGGAAGATCAGTTCGTCGCCAGCGAAGTAATTTCGCCCAGCGGCGAACCGGGAGTGACCGATTACAACCATCGGCGTTCGCGAGTGCTGATGGATCTGGGATCGCATGAGGAAGTAATCCTTGATCGTATTCGGTTGGTACTTCCAAGCGTACTGCAGCAACTGGGGATGGAAGAGTTTCATATTACGAGGACCGAAGTGCAGATTACGGCCAGCAATGAGGGAGACTTCTTCCGCGCGCACTGCGACGATGCGCAGGAGCGGATCGCATCGCGGCGGATGACGTTCGTATATTTTTGCCATCGTGAACCGATCCAGTTCGAGGGAGGGGATCTGCGTCTCCACGACTCCAGGAAGAGCGGCGATCCTGCTGTGGGCACGGGCAGCTATCAGACAATTGTTCCGGAACAGAACCAGATCGTATTCTTCCCGTGTTCGACGCTGCACGAAATCACGCCAGTGCACTGTCGGTCGCGGGCCTTTGCGGATAGCCGCTTTACGGTAAACGGATGGCTGCATCAGTAAAAGAAACGGCATGGCTTGAGTGGATCGCAAGCCTGATGGGGGCAGCATCGCGGCGACGACACACCGCTGTGCTGCCTCCGCAGCAGTTTCATTGCCTGCTGGACGAGTTGCCTCTGCACTTGATTCCTCGCCGCAGCTTTAATCGCAAGCGTTGTCAGCAAGACCTGTCTCAGGCACTCTTCCTCAACCCGGAATGTCAGGTGCTGCCCGCTGGGGAACTCCCGCCGGACCTGCAACTGGCTCGCGATTTGCTCGAAAGATTCAATTTGCACGCCACCACGGCTTGGGTGCGCGATCCTGCCACTGGCGCAATAGATCCGTTCTGGTTGGGCCCCCAGCTCGAAGCCGTGGTTGCGAATCTTCAGACAGGACAACCGCTGCCAGCGTCAGTACCAGAAGCGCAGCGGCTCTTGCTTGCGGCGGCTGGCATTGTGACGCCGCTGAACCGCACGCAGCGTCGTCTCGCACAGTGGTCTGAACTCGTCAACACCCGGAGTCAAACCTTTCGAGAAAAGAATTACGTCCCCCTCTGCAACTTAATTCACCCGTTCAACCTTGCTGCTTTACGCCGCTATTATCGCTATGCAATACGGCAAGGGTTGATTAGGCTTGGGGACGAGCAGACCTCCCTGCGCTATGTTGCCCACAACGAAGGTGTCGCACGCTATTTCCATCATCAGATGACGCGGGCGGTCGCGGCCATCGTAGGGCAACCCATCAAGCCTTCGTACGTTTATCTGGCATCCTACTTGGGCGGTGCAGAGCTGAAGAAGCACAGGGACCGAGAACAGTGCGAGTTCAGCGTTACTTTGTGTCTGGATTATTCCCCTGAACCCAAGCTGGCAACACCCTGGCCGATTCGTTTAGATACTTCAGAAGGTACGGTCACTGCCTATCAGGCGCTGGGAGACGGCTTAGTTTATCGCGGCACAAAGGTTCCGCACTACCGCGATGCGCTGGCAGAAGGCCACACTTCGACATCGATTTTCTTCCATTACGTGGGAGAGGATTTTTCCGGGCCTCTCAATTAGGCAACGCGGGCGTGTCATCGCAATCCGGAAATTAAATACAGCACTGAGAAAACCTGATAGTAGCTGTATGCGAAGCGCGAACCGTCGCGGGTGGCGACCACCGGCGAAATGGAAACCAAACCTGCAGTTGTTTCCGGTTGCAACTTCTGTACTGCAGTTTTTTCGCCCGTTAGCAAATTGAGCTTATACACCTGAATCGGAATTTCACTCGACAGGTATCCATAAACGGCGGAATTATCCTCCGACCATTGAACAGGAAGAAAGTCGGGATCGAGGCCAGGAATACGATGAGGAGCACCGCCAGCGGTCGGATACACGGCAACTACAGGACCGTTATGGGCCAGAATTTTTTGACCATCGGGGGAAACCAGACCACCAGTGACTCCCTCCGGTGTGAGAGGTGTGAGCTTGCCGTCAGCCAAATCGACGAGATAGCAGCGTACTCCGTGACCGGGTTCGTTACCGTTGACGGTGATTCTTTTTCCATCTGCCAGGAAATGAGAGGAACCGCTGTGTATGCGTTCCAATCCGGTCACAGGTATCGCGCGAGGTTGGCCAGCGCCGACCGGATAGAGAGTGATTCGCCCTGGACTGCCCGCGAGAATTCCGATCGCCCATTTTCCGTCTGGTGAAAGCCCGCCTGCGCTACCCTCTCCCAGCCGTATGGGCTGGGTGCCGTCGATTTTGCGAATGGCCACGACATAGTCGGCTGGCGCAGCCTCACTTGAGTCCTCGAACAAAACCGATTGCCCGTCACGAGAAATGTCCTTAGCAATATCCCAATCGTGCCAGGAAATATCCAGCGACTTACCAGCTCGGGTCGAAGTTGCCATGGCGAGACGTTCTGCATCCAGGCTCACCAACACTCGGCCGTCAGGAGCCATATCCTGCAAGGTCATCCCGGCCGGGATGGCTAGAATGGTCCGGATATTCTTGGCGGCATTTACGGCCCGCAAGCTCCGGCTATAACCACTTTCGGCGGCCGTGAACCATATTTCTTTTCCGTCGAAACTCCAGGCGAGACCGTCTGCAGAATCATACACCGGAGATAAGACCTGAACGCGCCCGCTGTTATCCGTAACGCAAACCGACCCCCGATCGTCCCACAGCGTGGGATGATTGATGAAAGCGATTTTATCTCCCTGAGGGGAGAGCCGAAGGTGACTGATCCAGCTATTGCTCTGGTACAAAACATGACCGAGCGGATACTCAATCTGGTCGCGGCCATCCGTGTGATGGACAACGGCTAGTTCGCCGTTGGACGCCCAGTCGGCCCACCGGACATCTTCGAGAATCTCTCTCGGCGAACCGCCAGCCAGCGGCGCGCGGGCGAGAGTACCTTTTTCTAAGTCCAAATGGGAGCCGTGCGCCCCGTGGAGGGTCAAGGCCAGTTCACCGCTCTTGGAGATCGCCAGCAAACTTGCGTCCCTAACGTCTAGCGGCTGAGTTAGCAGAGAATCCCCGATGGTGGAGAAAAGTTGCAGAGGCTTCTGGTTCCAAGCGGCTCCATAGACGATCGAGTGGAAGTCAGGCGTAAAGCGCGCCGAGTATATGGTGCCCTGTTCAAACGTCAGGCGCTGGTAAGCGGGCTTGGGTAGCTTGTTCTCACGCCATTGATTACCTAACACAGCGAGCATCGCAACCAGAAGCAGTGCGGCCAATGCCCAGGGGAGTGAAATCGGGCTCGGGCGCAGCCCGGTTGACCGAAATTGTGCTGATGGGATGGCGGATGGATTCGCGAGCGTCTCGAGCGCGAATACCAGGTCCCGCGCCGATTGAAAACGGTTCTCGGGTTCTTTCTCGAGACAGTGATGGACGATTTGCTGAAAGGGTAAGGGAATTCCGCTCTGCTCCCCATCGATCGGGGGGGGATTTTCTCGCAGAACGGCCGTGATGGTGTCGACTTCGGTCTCGCCGCGAAAAGCTCGGCGTCCAGTCAGCATTTCGTAAAGAATCGCACCCACACTGAAAATATCGCTGCGATGGTCGACCGACTTTCCCCGGAGCTGCTCGGGAGCCATATAAGCAACGGTGCCGAGGACCATGCCACTTTTGGTTATTGTGGTTAAGTCTTCCACCGTACGGCCGGATTCGTCGGGAGACGATTGTAGTTTGGCCACACCGAAATCCAGAATCTTGATGAGGCCATCGCTGGTCACAAATAAATTCTCAGGCTTGAGGTCGCGATGGATGATACGGCGATGATGAGCCGCAATGAGACCTCTTACAATCTGCAGCGAGTACTCAACCGACAGGGGAACCGGCAGAGGTCCTTCCAACAGCCGCTTCCGAAGGGTCATACCCTCCAGCAACTCACAAACAATGTAAGGCGTTTTATCGTCGATACCAATGTCGTAAATTGCGACGATGTTGGGATGATTGAGAGCGCCGGCGGCGCGGGCCTCTAACTCGAACCGCCGTATATGATCGGGATTGGTGCTCGAGCCTGGACGAATGAGTTTAACAGCTACGTCGCGCTGCAGCCTTTCGTCTCGCGCCCGGAAAACCTCACCCATGGCTCCGGCCCCGATTTTCTCAAGAACTCGATAGTGACCTATGATCCGGCCATTCATGCGCAACGCTCAG
>DATNKA010000008.1:0-5541 GCA_035603655.1 Candidatus Acidiferrales bacterium
CTCGCGGTCTGCGCATGATCCTGGAAGAACTGATGCTTGATCTGATGTTCAACCTGCCCAGCCAGAAGAAACTAAAGGAGTTCGAAGTCACTCGAGAGATGGTGGAGAAGCGCAATGCCTCGCTTTCGATGATGGAAAAGGCCGGCTAGCTAAAGCGCCGCAGAAGAGTAAACTGAATACTGACAGACGGTGAGTAATAAAAAGAGTTAGCGCCGCGATTGCCATTCAGCAGTAACCCGGGGAGATTGAGTGACCACATCCAAGGAAAAATTCGAAACCAAGAAGCTGCCCATGATGCCAATCCGGGACGTGGTCATCTTTCCCTATATGATGACGCCGTTCGTGGTGGGGCGCGAGTCCAGCGTGCGCGCTCTCGAAGAGGCCTTGGCCGCGGACAAGAAGATTTTTCTGGCGACTCAGCACGATGCCTCCATCGACGAGCCGAAGTCCAATGAGATCTATCAGGTCGGAACCATTGTCAATATTGTCCAAAGCCTGAAGTTGCCAGACGGCAATATCAAGGTTCTGGTCGAAGGCATTGAACGCGGCCGGCTGCTGCAGGCTACCGACTCGGACGGTTACATGCAGGCTTCCGTACGGGTAGCCCGTTACCCTGTCGAGATGAACGCCCAGATTGAAGCGGGCATGCAGCGCGTCACCACGTTGTTTGAGCAGTACGTGAAGCTTTGCCAGGCGCTGAACTACGAGACCATGATCTCGGCGGTACGCATGGAAGATCCCGCCAAGCTGACGGACATCATTGCCGCCAACCTGCAGCTTTCGATCGAAGAAAAACAGGAACTGCTTGAAATCTTCGATCCTTCGGAGCGCTTGAACCGCATCGCCGACGTGCTCGACGTCGAAATCGAAAAACTTAACGTCGACCGCACCATCCAGTCTCGCGTGAAACGCCAGATGGAGAAAGCCCAGAAAGAGTACTACCTCAACGAGAAGATCAAGGCCATTCAGAAGGAACTGGGCCGCGGCGAGAAGAGCGAGTTCGATGAGTTGAAGAAGAAAGTCGAAGCCGCCGGCATGCCAAAAGACGTCAAAGATAAGGCGCTGCAGGAACTGAAGAAGCTGGAAGCGATGCCGCCGATGTCGGCTGAATCGACGGTTTCGCGCAACTACCTGGATTGGCTTCTGGCCGTGCCGTGGAAGAAGCGTTCCAAGGAAATCCGCAACATCTCGCGCGCCGAAAAAGTTCTCAACGAAGATCATTACGGCCTGGAAAAAATCAAGGAACGGATCCTCGAATTCCTGGCCGTGCGCCAGTTGGTAAAAAATCCCAAGGGATCGATTCTCTGCTTTGTTGGACCTCCGGGTGTCGGCAAGACCTCGCTGGGAATGTCGATCGCCAAGGCCACCGGACGCAAGTTCGTCCGCATGTCGCTCGGCGGAGTGCGGGATGAAGCTGAAATCCGCGGCCACCGCCGTACTTATATCGGCGCGTTGCCTGGCCAGATTATTCAGATGATGAAGAAAGCGGGAACCAAAAACCCGGTCTTCATGCTGGACGAAGTCGACAAGATGTCGATGGACTTCCGCGGCGATCCTTCGGCCGCCCTGCTGGAAGTGCTCGATCCCGAGCAGAACTTCATGTTCGTCGACCACTACCTTGACGTCGAGTATGACCTGTCGCAGGTTTTCTTTGTGGCCACGGCCAACGTGATGCACACCATTCCTCCGGCCCTGCAGGACCGCATGGAAGTATTGCGGCTGCACGGCTACACCGAGCAGGAAAAGGTGGAAATCGCAAAACAGTTCCTGGTGAAGAAGCAGATGCTGCAGGCGGGACTGTCAGAAAAGAATGTGAAGTTCTCCGACGACGCCATCACCAAACTGATCCGCGCTTACACCCGCGAAGCCGGAGTGCGCAATCTGGAGCGCGAGATCGGCAATGTTTGCCGCAAAGTGGCTCGCAAGGTGGTAAAAGAAGGCGAAAACTATACCGTCGCCGTCACCGGCGAAAACGTTACAGACTTCCTCGGCGTCATCAAGTTCCGCGACACGCTGGCACACGAAAAGAGCGAAGTGGGACTGGTTACCGGGCTGGCTTGGACGGAAGTCGGCGGCTCGATCCTCAGCACCGAAGCCACCGTGGTTGACGGCAAAGGTAAATTAACGCTAACCGGCAAACTTGGCGACGTTATGCAGGAATCGGCGCAGGCGGCTCTCTCGTATGTTCGCTCGCGGGCGCATCGTCTCGGTCTGACGCGCGATTTCTATCGCACTCTCGACCTGCATGTCCACGTGCCGGAAGGTGCGATTCCGAAAGATGGACCGTCGGCTGGAATTACCATTGCCACTGCGATTGCGAGCGCGCTTAGCAAAATACCAGTACGCCGCGATCTAGCCATGACCGGCGAAATCACCTTGCGCGGCAAAGTGCTGCCCATCGGCGGCCTTAAAGAGAAGTTGCTGGCGGCGCACCGCGCCGGACTCTTCGAAGTCATCCTGCCCCGGGACAATGAAAAAGACTTAGCCGAGGTCCCCGAAAATTTGCGCAGTGCGATGAAACTGCATTTCGTCGACACGATGGACCAGGTGCTGCAAATCGCACTGGAGTCTCCCCTGCCCGCGATGAGGGAAGAAGAAACAACGCAGCCCATCGCACCGCTTACCTCCAGCACCGAAGATAGCCCGGCGACGCATCAGTAGGATACTCAATTCTCGGCATACGAAACGCCCGCACAAGCGGGCGTTTTTTGCTGTGGAAGATTCCCCCTCAGAGATACCCGCTTGCCAGATTTCGCCGCCGCATTGCACACTGGAGCATGCCCACTGACAGCCGAAAACTGGGAAGCGAGAACTGCTCATGAGGGTTATGGCCCGATTCATGGCAGCGGCCACCGCTGCGGCGCACTTCCCTGCTCCCAGCCTGCCGGAGGTGGCTTTTCTTGGCCGTTCAAATGTTGGCAAGTCAAGCGTGATCAATACGCTGGTCGATGCCAAGCTGGCGCGCACCAGTTCCACCCCGGGCCGCACGCGCAGCATTAACTTCTTCGAAGTGCGCTGGCCGGGGAAACCGCGACCGGAAGTAATTTTTGCCGACCTCCCAGGCTACGGCTACGCGAAACTTTCGCGGGAAATTTCGCAGGAGTGGCCTAAGTTCATCGAACCTTATCTCAACCACCGTCCCACGCTCGCTTTGTGCCTGGCGCTGGTGGATGTGAACGTTCCTCCGCAGGACAGCGACCGCCAGCTATTAGACTTTCTCAATGTCTCGGGCCACGAGTTTCTTGTGATCGCAACCAAAAGCGACCGACTCTCCAACAATCAGTTGCGCAACGCTCTGAAGGGCCTGGCAGAAGCATATCCAACCGCGACGGTGGTTCCTTTCTCGTCGAAAACTGGCGCAGGTCGGGATGATGTTTGGAATAAGATTCGGCAGTCTGCGGCGGAATTCCGGGCCGCCTAGTTCCAGTCTTGAATTATTCCCTTTGGGGAAACCGCCATGCCCTTTCGCTGCAGGCTCATCCTCTCAGTTAGCTTTTCAGCTTTTCAGCTTTTCAGCCAAAAAGGTCCGATAGAGTCAAGCAGGGACGCGCATCCGGAATAGGGGAATCTGGAAAAGCCGAGGCGGAACAGGCCTTCAGCGCGAGTCCCGAATTATGTGCGATGAACAAAGTGCCGGGACGGCGTATCTGGCCGCTTTGAAACAAAGCGTCACCTCCTCAGGTCGCTGGCGCGGCCACAGTGAGAACCGTTGACGTTGTCAGACTCGGCCAAACCTCAGTTTCTGGTTTGCCGCTGACCGCCCTGAAGAGCGGTTTCGAGGTAACCTCAGGTGCATGTCCACAGGTCTTTGCTGCCCCCGATGTTTCGGGTTTACCCTCCACCCCCCGGCGACGCAACTCGGCCGTAATGCGCCCCTGCGAGACAATCCCATGACTCAATTCTCCCATTCAATGGATTTTGAGTCTTAGCCAGCCCTTGTCTCATTTTTGGGGGCAAGTCCAGAGCCTTATCTGGCACTTTAATTGTGAGAATCAGCCCACGCTTTTGGTACTGGATAATGCGAATCTCTGGCCCTTAATTGTAAGAATTTGTGAGCAGGCGACGCGGACGGCCAAACTCAGCCGGGGACGACCGATTTGCCGACGGTTTCATCGAAGGGCATTTCGAGCGTCTAAGGCGATTTCTTCAGATCAATTCATACCGCTTCAGACTAGCTCCATGGACGTTTTGTCTTTTCGGACGCATGATCACAAACGCATTGCGAGCGGAGCATTTTCAAAAAGAACGTCCGCTCTTTTCGAAAACAGCGCGGTAACAGGTAGAGGGAAAAAGGCCAGTTCACTCGGCCTATAGGAGGAGCAGCCATGCCAATGCAGTTTCAGGATTTCGACAGTTCCTACCTGGATCGGCTTTGTTCCGGCGATTTCAGCACCCAACAGCACTTCGTGGCTTACTTTGGCGAACTGATTCGTCTGAAGGTGGGCAAGCGTTTGCGCTCGATTGCGGCAATCGAAGACGTTCGGCAAGAGACCCTCACGCGTGTCCTGAGGCTTCTCGCCGAACAGCGCATCCATCAGCCGGAACGCCTCGGAGCCTTCGTCAATTCAGTTTGCAACAACGTATTACACGAGCATGATCGATTGGAGAACCGGGAGATTTCGGCTGCTGACGGATTCGTCGATGCCATCCCCGACCGAACCATTGGTGTCTACGACGCCATCGCCCGGCGGCAAATGCAACAAAGAGTTCGGCAGATTCTCGACGAACTCTCGGAAAAAAATCGCTGCCTGTTGAAGGCTCTGTTCCTTGAGGAGCGCAGTAAAGATGAGGTGTGCCGCGATTTTGGTGTAAGCCGCGAGTACCTCAGAGTCCTTGTTCATCGCGCCAAACAATCCTTCAAGTCGCACTATTTGCGACCAACGCGAAACGTACCAGCGCGAACTTACTCTGCCCGGATAGCGTCGTTCCTCGCGCACCGGCGGACTCACCGCAACGAAGCATCCCTCGTAGTTAATGCACCTACAATGAGGCCATGAGTCCTCCCGTTGCGATGGAATCCCCGGGGAGCAGGAGCACCGCTTCACCTGCCGCGTGGGGGGCTTCACACGTTCAATTTCCAATATCCTCTCAACGAAGCCCTTTGGACTCTCTGTTCGCGCAAACAATAGGTCGAGCACGGCGGCGACTGTATCGGGGCGTTTCCGAAGTTGCTCTGACAGGTCTCGCACGTTCACCACCACGTCTCCGCTCGGGTAACGTTGGTGAGTGCTCTTCCCATATTTCGAAATCCTGTCAGCCAGCAAAGGCAATTCCTTTCTGCTTTTCCGCTCTACCCGTTTGGCTCGGACCCCGTCGCTTTCCAAAACCCGCAGGCAGATTGCCGCGATACCGACAGCGGAAACTATCAACGCGATCCAGCAGTGCTGTGGGACGGACGCAAGAATATCTGGGAGAGAATGCATAACCCGGACATTTCTCTTTGTGATCAGGCACCGCAGAATACCTGGTCACCACCGACTGCGCGAAGATTACCGAAGTCCCGCACCGGCGACGGCATCGCAGCTACCGCCAGTGCCGCCG
>DATNKA010000009.1:0-22129 GCA_035603655.1 Candidatus Acidiferrales bacterium
TTTGTACGTCGCACGAAGCCGCGCAGCCATGTCCGCTGCCTCTAAATCGGGCGCCATCCACCGAAGGTTGGGATAGGTCGAAAGCAAACCGTAGAACTCATCTACTCCGTGCTCGTTGTTGTCGCGATACGATGGCACCAGGAGTTCCGTCATCGTAATGGTCGAAGTCACTGCCTCATGCCCCGTCCGTTCCACCCACGCAAATACAGCATCGGTAAGCGAAAGATATTTCGCATTGGCCTCTAGTTGGTATATAAAGACGCTGGTGTCCAGAGCGATCCGCCGGTGGCGGCGAAGTAATTGCTTCAACTCCTCTACGCCCAACTCTGACGTTCCTTCTGAAGGTGCCGGGCTGGAAAGCCAGTCCTCGCCAGCCCCCGAATGGACGCCCGGTGAGATGCTGGTTTCTGCAGCACCAGAACTCGCTTGCCGCGCACCACCACCAGCACCTTATCGCCCGACTTCAGATCGAGCGCCTCCCGCGCCTCTTGCGGAATCACGATTTGATTCTTGGATGAAATTGTCGCTTGCTTCATGCTTTACATTGTATCATAAAGTAAAGCACATAATCCCGCCGCTGTAGGGTGGCGCGGCGATATGTTTACTTTCAAGATGAAGGGCTTTAGCCCTGCGATTTGCTCTAAGCCCCTACTTCTCCACCCTCACGCCCTTCCAGAACGCCACATATCCCCTGATATGCTTCGCCGCCTCCTTCGGTTCTGGATAAAACCATGCCGCTCCCTCGTTCCGTTTTCCATTTACTTCCACATCGTAGTAACTCGCCGTGCCCTTCCAGGGACACACCGAATGCGCGTCACTCACCTTGAAATATTCTTTAAGAATCGAATTCGGAGGAAAGTATTGATTCCCCTCCACCTCAACCGTCGCATCGCTCTCGGCCAGTACCGCGCCTTCCCACATTGCTTTTGCCATAATGCCCATATAGATTCCAGAGATGCACAACCGCTTCACAACGTTATGAACACAAACCAGCCGCTCACCAAAATGCTTTTCAACGGACATTCAATGGTCGGCGCGCTCGAGCGCGTCATGGTCTGTTCTCCACGTACCGCAGGATGGAACCGGCCCGAACTCGCCGCTCGCTCGAAAGACCTCGGATTTCACCACGCCCCCGACTTCGCCACCGCCCAATCCCAGCATGACCATCTCTGCCACGAACTGAAATTTGCGGGAGCGGAAATCGTCGAGATGCCGCCAGCGCCCAATCTCTCTCTGGACGCCGTTTACGCTCACGACGCCTCTCTGCCCACCGACCACGGTTTAATCGTGATGCGTCCCGGCAAGCCGAACCGCGTGGCCGAAGGCGCGCTCCATGCCTCCTTCTGCGAGACTCTCGACATTCCGACTTTCGGCACAATCCTGCCTCCCGGCGCCACCGAAGCCGGAGACATCATCTGGCTCGATCTCAAAACTCTCCTCATCGGCCACGGCTACCGCACGAACCTAGCTGGCATTCAGCAGATGCGCCATCTTCTCTCACCCAAAGGCGTCGAAGTAATTTCCGCGCCGCTCCCATACGGTCCCGGCCCCGCAGCCTGCCTCCATCTAATGTCCCTGATCAGCCTGCTCGACGATCACACCGCCCTCGTCGATCTCCCCTGGCTCGCTGTAGAAACAGTCGAACTACTCAAGTCTCGCGGATTCAAGCTCATCGAAATCGATTCGCCGGAACGCGACACTCTTGCCTGCAACGTCCTCGCTCTCGGCAACAACCGCTTGCTCGCCATAGAGGAAAATCGCAACACCAACGCCCGCCTCCGCCTCGCCGGATTCGACCTCCGCACTTTCCCCGGCAGCGAACTCTGTATCAACGGCAGCGGTGGCCCCACCTGCCTCACCCGCCCCCTCTACCGCGGATAATCGAAATGAACCGCACATAGACACGGCTGGGCTGTCCGGCAGAGCCCAGCTCGCCCGGTCCCTCTTCTCCAGCCCCACCAGCACCCCGGTTCTCCTGCTAAAATAATTCTGCATGCTTCTCCCTTTCGTCCGCGAACTCTTCGTGGACGTAGAAAAGCTCCCCGCTTTCGCGCGTGTTGCCTCCCACCTCAAGGAGAGCACGGGGCGCATTCGTGTCTCCGGCCTTACGCCCACGGCAAAAGCCTTGCTGCTCGTACTGTTTCAGCGCGCCGCCGCCCGCCCGCTGATCTTCGTGGTCAGCGACAACCGTGCCGTCGAAGATTTCTTGCCGGTTCTCCGAGGCTTCTGTGAACTTACTTCCGCCTGCGATCCGGAGTCCATCATCTCCCTTCCCGCGCGCGACGTTCTCCCCTTCCAGAATCTTTCCCCTCACCCCGAACTCCAGGAAGAACGCGCCACCGCTTTATGGAAGATTGCTACAGGTTCTGCATCCATCGTCGTCTCGCCCATCGCTGCCACGGCCATCCGTCTGCGCTCCGCCGATTACTACTCCGATCTTGCCCGCACCATCCGCCGCGGTGAATCTTTCGATCTCGATGCCCTCCTCGCCCACCTCAACACCGTCGGTTACGCCTCCACCGACGTCGTCGAGATGCCAGGCCAATATGCCGTACGCGGCGGCATCCTCGACGTCTACTCCCCCGAAGCCGACCGCCCTCTCCGTGTCGAGTTCTTCGGCGACGAAGCCGATTCCATTCGCAAGTTCGACCCCGCTTCCCAGCGTTCCTCCACTCCAGTGGATGAAGCTCTACTGCTACCGCTCACGGAAACTCCGGTCAGCGAGCATCTGCTCGGCGCGATTCATACGCGGCTGAGTGGCAAGAGGATCGAAGGCTCGGAAGAGATCGTCGAAGCCGCCGTCCGCGCCGGTGGCCTCAACGTTTTTCCCGGATGGGAGTTCTACACTCCGGTCGCTGGAGCAGAAAGCACCATCTTCGACCTCATTCCGCGCGCCACCGTCATCCTCGATGAGACCGATCAACTGAAACAGGAATTCGACCGCTTCTGGACCCGCGTCACGGACGCCCACGAGCGTAGCGGCGTCGGCAATCTCGTCCGTCCCGAAGATCTTTATCTACCGCCCGACGATTGGTGGCCGAAGACGTCAACCCTTCCCGGCGCCGACATCGAGCATCTCGGCATCACTCGCAACCTTGATGATCCTACGGAAATTTCTTTCCTCACTCAGCCCTCACCCCGATTCCACGGCGCTGTTCCCGCTATGCTGGCGGAAGTTCAGAAGCTCAATAGCGATGGCAAGCGCGTGCTCTTCGCCGTGCCCAACATCGGAGAAGTCGAGCGTCTCGCTGATGTCTTCACCGAATACAACGTTTCCTTCAAGCTGGGAAGCCGCACTCGTGGCGGCGAAAGCTACGCCGACGAAACCAGTTACTTCGCCGGCGAAATCCTGACCACCACCCTGGCCACAGCCTACGTTCCCGATGGGGTTCTTCTGCCGGAGGCGAATCTGGCAATCTTCGGCTCCCGGGATCTCTTCGACGAATCCGACGCAGTGGCCTCTCGTCCGCAGCGCTCGAAATCCAAAGTATCCGCCTTCCTCTCCGACTTCCGCGATCTGCAAGTGGGAGACTACGTTGTCCACGTCGAACACGGCATCGGCCAATATCAGGGCCTGAAGGAAATCAATCACGGCGATGGCCCCGCCGAATTCATGTTGCTCGAATTCGCCGAAGGCGCTCGACTCTACGTCCCGCTCACTCGCCTCGATCTGGTGCAGAAATATCGCTCCTCGGAAGGTGCCAAACCGGTTCTAAGTCATCTCGGAACCCAATCCTGGTCAAAGACGAAAGCTCGCGTCAAGAAGGCCATGAAAGACATGGCCGACGAACTTCTCAAGCTGTACGCCGAACGCAAAACCGCCGTCGGACACGCTTTCCCGCCGGGCAACGAATGGTTCCGCGAATTCGAGGACGCCTTCGAATTCAACGAAACCGAAGATCAAGCCCAAGCCATCAAAGACGTCATCAAAGACATGGAATCGTCTCAGCCCATGGACCGCCTGCTCTGCGGCGACGTGGGCTACGGCAAAACCGAAGTCTCCATGCGCGCTGCTTTCAAAGCCATCAGCGACAACAAACAGGTCGCGGTTCTCGCGCCCACCACGGTCCTCGCCTTCCAGCATTTCGAAACCTTCAAGCAGCGCTTCGCGCCCTTCCCCGTCACCATCGAAATGATCAGCCGTTTCCGCACCCCCAAGCAGCAAAAAGAAATCCTGCAAAAAACCGAAGCCGGAAAGATCGACGTACTCATCGGCACGCACCGCATCCTTTCCAAAGACATCAAATTCTCCGACCTGGGCCTCCTCATCGTCGACGAAGAACAGCGCTTCGGCGTCCGCCACAAAGAACGCATCAAGCAAATGCGCAAGCAAGTCGACGTTCTGACCATGTCGGCCACGCCCATTCCGCGCACTCTTCACATGTCGCTCGTCGGCCTCCGCGACATGAGCGTCATCGAGACTCCGCCCAAAGATCGCATGGCGATCCAGACCGTCGTCGCCAGTTGGGATGAGAAATTAATCCAGTCCGCCATCGAACAGGAGCTCGAGCGCGGCGGCCAAATCTATTTCGTCCACAACCGTGTCGACACCATCTGGGAAATCGCCGCCAAGATTCAAGCACTCGTTCCCCCCGCGCGCATCATCGTCGGCCACGGACAAATGTCGGAAGGCGAACTCGAAAAAGTGATGCTCAAATTCATGCACCAGGAAGCCGACATCCTCGTCTCCACCACAATCATCGAAAACGGTCTCGACATCCCGCTGTGCAACACGATCCTGATTAACCGTGCCGACCGCCTCGGCCTCTCCGAGCTCTACCAGCTCCGCGGCCGCGTCGGACGATCCAGCCGCCGCGCCTACGCCTATCTCATGCTGCCGCCCGAAATCGAGCTCACGCCCATCGCCCGACGCCGCCTCGCCGCGCTCAAGGAATTTTCCGACCTGGGTGCGGGATTCAAAATCGCCGCCCTCGATCTCGAACTCCGCGGCGCCGGTAACATGCTGGGCGGCGAGCAGAGCGGCCACATCGAAGCCATCGGCTTCGAGCTCTATACCCAGATGCTCGAACGCGCTGTCCGCGAGATGAAAGGCGAAACCGCGCCCGACGAAGCCGAAACTCAACTCAATCTCGGACTCAACATTCGCATTCCGGCGGACTACGTTCCCGAAGAAAATCAGCGTCTGCAAATGTACAAACGCGTTGCCCGCGTCGAAACCGAATCACAACTGACCGACGTCGCCGCCGAGTTGCAGGATCGCTACGGCCCCCCGCCGCCCGCCGTCCGCAACCTGCTGGACTACGCCTCACTAAAACTGTTGTGCATGAAAGTCGGCGTCAACGCCATCGAACGTAAACGCGACTTCATCACTCTAAAATTTCAGCAAACCGCCGCTGTCGACCCCGAGCAATTAGCCCGCTTCGTCTCCGCCCAGCGCGGCGCGCAGTTCACCCCAGACGGCATGTTGAAATTTGTTTTGAAAGTAACCGCCGCGGACGAAGTCCTCCGCGCCCTCCGCACCGTATTAGAGCAACTAGCCAGCGCAGAAACTGCATCACAAGTTCGTTCCGCTAGCGGACCAACTTAGTTTCCGAACCCCTGCGTTCGTAGTGTTCCAGGTCTTACAAGCGCGCGGTTTCAGCCGCGCGTTAAAGTTCACACGGCTTTAGCCGCTGAGGCAGCCATCCCTCAGTAAGATAGAATCAACTGTTATTTCGAATGTACCGACCGCCCTTATGACCAAGATGAAAGTCTGCAAAGCCGTATTCCCCGCCGCCGGCCTCGGAACCCGCTTCCTGCCCGCCACCAAAGCCCAGCCGAAAGAAATGCTCCCGCTGGTGGACAAGCCCATCATCCAGTATGGAGTCGAAGAAGCCATGGCCTCCGGCTGCAATCAGATTCTCATCATCACCGGCCGCGGCAAGCAAGCCATCGAAGATCACTTCGACGTCAGCTACGAGCTCGAACGCATGCTCGAAGAGCGGGGAAAAACCGACCTGCTGAATATTGTGCGCTCCATCTCCGACATGATTTATGTCGCCTACGTTCGCCAAAGAGAAGCCCTTGGCCTCGGTCACGCTGTTCTGATGGCGCGCGAACTGGTCGGTCACGAACCCTTCGCCGTTCTTCTCGCCGACGATGTCATCGATGCCAAAGTTCCCTGCCTCAAGCAGATGGTCGACGTCTTCGATCAAACCCAGTGTTCGGTCCTGGCCACGCAAGTGATCGAAGGCAAAATGATTTCTTCCTACGGCGTCCTCGACGTCAAGCCTGTCGATGATAGCCGCTTCGGTGATCGTCTCTTCGAAATCAAGAACATGGTCGAGAAACCCAAAGCCGAAGAGGCCCCGTCGAACTTGGCCATCATCGGCCGCTACATTCTTACGCCCGCAATTTTCGATTGCCTTGCCAACACCCCCACCGGCGCCGGCGGAGAACTGCAGCTCACCGATGGCATGCGCCTCCTCCTGCGGAAAGAAAAAATGTATGCCTACGTCTACGAAGGCCGCCGCCACGACACCGGCGACAAACTAGGCTTCTTGAAGGCCACCGTAGAATTCGCCCTAAAACGCGAGGACCTGGGCGACCCCTTCCGCGAATACCTAAAAGGATTAAAACTCTAGTGATGAAATAGGGACGAGACAGCCGCTGAGGTTGCCTTGAAAGGGCGCGGCTTCAGCCGCGCGGCTGTGTCGTATCTCGAGAACGCCCTTTAGCCCAAAAAAACTTAAACAGAGTTCCTTACCGACCCCTTCAGCTTCTTCGACTTTTCCTCAACCCCGCGCGCCAACTTCTCTTTATGACCCTCAAGCTTCTTCGCCATATCAGCATCCCCCAAGCCAATCATCTGCGCCGCTAAAATCCCCGCATTCGTCGCTCCCGGTTTGCCGATGGCCACAGTCGCAACCGGAATCCCCGCCGGCATCTGCACGGTAGCCAGCAAAGAATCCATCCCCTGCAATGACGTCGAAGGAATCGGCACCCCAATCACCGGCAAAATCGTGTGCGCCGCAATCACCCCAGCCAAGTGCGCCGCCCCACCCGCCCCCGCGATGATCACAAGAATCCCGCGCCCCGCCGCCTTTCGCGCGAAATCCGCAGTCCGCTCCGGCGACCGGTGCGCCGACGTCACATCCATTTCATACCCGATTCCAAACTCCTCCAGCGCCTTCCCCGCATCGCGCATAATCTCCAGATCCGAATCACTCCCCATCACGATTGAAACTAATGTCTTCCCCATGATTCCTCTCAGCTAGAATATTGTTCTTAAGTCTGGCACCCTGAGCCAGGATTCGGCCTCGCGCATGCGAAGCAAAACGCAGCCCAAGCATCCCTTTCACCACGCCGAACCCCGGGCGCGAATGGAACCTCCCCCCACAACTCACTTCTTCAACGCCCTTCCCGCAATATCCCTGCGATAATGTGCGCCATCAAAACTGATCTTCCCGCACGCTTCATAAGCCTGTTCCACCGCAGTCTCCAACTCCGGTGCCCGCGCCGACACCCCGAGCACTCGCCCGCCAGAGGTACACACTTCCCCATCCTGCCTCACCGTTCCCGCATGAAACACTTTTACGCCTCCAACCGCCCCAGCCGCATCAAGTCCTGCAATCTTCTTTCCCGCTTCAAACCTCCCAGGATACCCTCCCGAACTCATCACCACGCACACTGACGCATCCTCTGACCACTTGAAATCCCCTTCACTCACCCGCCCCGCAACCGATGCCTCCAGCGCATCCACCAGATCGCTCTCCAGCCGCATCAGAATCGGCTGCGTCTCCGGATCCCCGAACCGGCAATTAAACTCGAGCACCATGGGACCCCGCGCCGTCATCATCAGCCCGCAGTAAAGCACGCCCTTATACTCCGCCCCTTCCGCCTTCATCCCCGCCACCACAGGACGGGCGATATGATTCACCAGCCAATCCCGCATGTTTTCATCGACGATGTCAGCCGTAGTATAGGCACCCATGCCTCCGGTATTCGGCCCCACATCGCCATCGCCAACTCGCTTATGATCCCGCGCCGCCACCAGAGGGGCAACTCGTTCGCCGTCGCTCAACACGAGAAAGGAAAGTTCGTCGCCTGTCAGGAATTCTTCGAGCACCACCCGCGAGCCCGCCTCGCCCACCATCCTCCCGCTCAACATTTCCGCGGCCGCGCTGGCTGCCTCTTCTTTACTCGCCGCAATCACCACGCCTTTGCCCGCGGCCAACCCGTCCGCCTTCACCACCACCGGAGCATGAAACAGCGCCAAAGCCGACTGCACCTCTGCGACCGAATTGCAAACCGCATACGCCGCCGTGGGAATCTGATGCCGCTGCAAAAATTCCTTCGCGAAACTCTTGCTGCCTTCCAGCTGTGCCCCAGCCTTGGTCGGCCCAAATATTGGCCAACCCCGCTGCATGAATTCGTCCACCACGCCCAACGTCAGCGGCAATTCAGGACCAACCACCGTCAAGTCCGGCCGCACTTCCCGCCCCAAAGCAACGAGAGCGTCAAGACTCTTCAATTCCACCGGCATGCATTCCGCCTCATTGGCGATGCCGCCGTTCCCCGGCGCGCAGTACACTTTCGACACGCGCGGCGACTGCCGCAGCTTCCACACCAGAGCGTGCTCGCGTCCACCGCTACCTAAAACCAAAACTTTCATAGCCAGAGAAAATCAAGGTTAGGGGAGCAGAGCAAACCCTGTCAAACGCGACGTCCGCTTGTCTCCCGGATTTTCGAATTACCTTGCGTTCCTCTGGGCTGCCCTGAGCGGAGCCGAAGGGGTCCCCTGTGTTAAAGGTTTTTCCTTGCCAATCTTAACCATGCTTAACTCCGTCGTATAATCGCCATCAGATGATTACTGTCTCCAAAGAGGACTACCTCAAGGCTATCCTCGAAGCCGAAAGTGAAGGTGAATCCGTCATCTCCGCGCGACTCGCAAACTGGCTGAAGGTCTCCGCTCCCGCCGTCACCATGGCGGTTCGCCGTCTGAAGAAGGATGCCTTGGTCCGGGTTCAAGCCGATGGCCACCTTCGTCTCACCGCCGCCGGCCGCAAGATCGCCCGCAAGCTCACGCTGCGCCACCACCTCATCGAACGCATGCTCGCCGAACTCTTCGGCATGGAATGGTGGAAGGTCCACGACGAAGCCGAACGCCTCGAGCACGCCGTCTCCCCCGACTTCGAAGCCAAACTCCTCGCCAAACTTGGCAAGGGAGGAATCTGCCCTCATGGCAATATGAGTGAGATGGAGAGCCCCGCCAGTCGCCGACATCGTGGGCTCCTCCTGCTCGCTGACGCGCAGCCCGGAATCGCTTACACCGTAAGCGGAATTTATGAACGCGACCGCCGACTGCTGGAATTCCTCGAAATTCGCGGCATTCGCCCTGCAGCAAAGTTACGAATCCTGGAACGCAATTACGACCAGACTCTCACCCTTTCCACCACCTCCGGCAACGTCTCTCTGGGCCGCGCCGCGGCCGAGCGTGTCTGGCTCTCCCCCGCCGACCATCATTCCAAGTAGCCCCCGTCATCCTGGGCGCAGCAAAGGACCCTGCACTCCGCGTCCGCCTCCCCCCAGGGCTTGGGTTTCCCCGGCTTTTGCAACTACTTAACTATAGTTTATGTGCTCGTGTATACTTGCGCTAATATGTCTGCTTGCTGAATGTCCCAGCCGATGAAGCCCGTCGCCACCGAAGCCGAAGTCGTGATCACCCACGAAGACGTCGACCGCGCCCACGATCGCTCTCGTGTCTCCGCTGCCCGCTCGCAGCGCGGCTTTTCCTCAAAGGCGCATCTTCTGTGGTTACTCGCAGGTCCTGGCGTCCTCGTCATGCTCGGAGAAAACGACGGGCCCAGCATGCTTTCCTATGCCGCCACTGGCGCCAAATTCGGCATCGGATTCTTCCTTCCCTTCGTCGCCCTCACCTTCTGCATGGCAATCGTCGTCCAGGAAATGACCGTCCGCCTCGGCGCCGCCACCCATCGCGGACACGCCGAACTCATCTTCGACCGCTTCGGCCCCTTCTGGGGATGGTTTTCCATGATCGATCTTGGCATCGGAAACTTCCTCACTCTCATCACTGAGTTCATCGCCATCCGCGCCGGCCTCGGGTTTTTCGGTGTGCGCCCCTGGATCGCCATCCTCATCTCTCTCGTGATCCTGTACGGCGCATTAATGAGTCACCGCTACTGGACCTGGGAACGCATCACTCTGGCCGCCGCCATATTCAACCTGATCTTCATTCCAGTCGCGCTCATGGCCCACCCCAGCTGGCACTCCGTAGGCCACGCATTCATCACCTGGCAGCCGCTCCCCGGCTTTAATAAAGACACTCTCCTCATCGTCCTCGCCGACATCGGAGCCACGGTCACGCCTTGGATGCTTTTCTTTCAACAGAGTGCCACCGTTGACAAAGGCATGACCATCAAAGACATTCGTTTCGGCCGCATCGACACCGTCCTCGGCGCCGCACTTGCAACCGCCGCCGCCATCGCCACTATTCTCGCAACCGCCCCGCTCTTCGCCCATCAAATGACCGCCGACAATTTCCAGGCCGCCGAATTCGCCCAAGCTCTTCAGCCGATAATCGGCCGCTACGGCGCATCTCTTTTCGCTCTCGGCATGGTCGAGGCTGGCATCGTCGCCGCCATTACCATCTCTACCTCCTCGGCCTACGCTTTCGGAGAGGTCACCCACAAACCCCACAGCCTCAACCTGCCCATGGGCGAAGGTAAATCCTTCTACGCCGTGCTCACGCTCTGCGCCGCCGCTGCCGCCGCCATCGTTCTCATCCCGGGCCTGCCACTGGTCTACGTAGTTCTCATCGTCAACGTGGTCGCGGTCCTCGCGATGCCCCCGGCACTGGTGTTTCTTTTCATGCTGGTAAATGACAAAGAAATTATGGGAGACCTGGTCAGCCCGCCCTGGGCAAACGTCCTATCCACGGCCGTCGTTTTTATCCTGACCGCCGCCGGCCTTCTCTTCGGTATCAGCATCATCGCCCCCAACATCTTCGCCGCATTAGGAGGCAAGTAGGCATGAAGCCCCACCCCCGCACATCTCACTGTAAGGACACCCGCTCAGGTGTGAGCGGGAGACTCACTTTTTCAATTTTCGAGAGACATCCATGTGGGGACAGCCGCCCTCGGCTGTCCAGTCGAGCGCAGCTCGGCGCCTGCTTATCCCCATCTATGAAATTCGATTCTTGCGAGACCTCAGGCTTATGACTAAAACGCAACCCGCCCCACCCCATATCTCCACCACCGACCAGTCCCTCGTCCTGTCCGCGCTCGAACACGACCAACTCGTCGGCGTCAAGAAGCACCATATCCCGCGCCGGCACTTCAACGGCCCCGAACTGGTCGTCCTCTGGGCACTGCGCCTCTATCTTCTGTTCATGATGGCAGTAGTCGCCTACCAGGTCTGGACCGCCGCACACTAAATCCCTTGCTTCGGAAATGAGCCGGGAAGGGCACGACTGCCAAGTCGCTTATATCCCCGCCCTGAACTGCGGGGTTTTACGCTCCCGAGGATAAATAATAAATAATATAAAGATGCGACCTTAGCCGCTTGGGTCGAACTATCTCAAACAGCCTTGTCATCCTGCGGCGGCGGAGACGCGCGTGAAACGAGCGGCCTCCAACGAGGGACCGGTGCACTTTCCACACACTCGACCGGTTCTTCTCACTCCCGGGGCTAGAAGTGCCAGCCATCCCTCTACGCATTCCGTCCCAAAACGACTAAACTTAAAGGTTCCGATATTCGCTTCAGCCCGCCGTGCGGCCCCACCCGGCTAGCGGCATCCATACCAGGAAGGCCATCATGTCCCTAAACAGTTTCAACTCCCGCTCCCTCCTCAAAGTCGGCAAGAAAGAATATGAAATCTACCGCCTCGACGCCCTCGACAAACAAGGCATCTCCACCAAACATCTCCCCTACTCGCTCCGCATCCTTCTCGAAAATCTTCTCCGCACCGAAGACGGCCGTAACGTGAAAAAAGAAGACATCCATTCGATGGCTTCCTGGAATAAGCATTCCAAGCCCGACAAAGAAATCGCCTTCACCCCCAGCCGCGTCCTCCTGCAGGATTTTACCGGTGTCCCCTGCGTCGTCGATCTCGCCGCCATGCGCGACGCCATGCAACAGCTCGGAGGCGATCCCGCCCTCATCAATCCTCTGCAGCCCGTCGAACTCGTGATCGACCACTCGGTCCAGGTCGATGAATTCGGCACCACCTCCGCCTTCGACATGAACGCCCTCCTCGAATTCCAACGCAACAAAGAGCGCTACTCATTCCTCCGCTGGGGCCAAACCGGATTCCGCAACCTCGCCATCGTCCCTCCCGACACCGGCATTGTCCACCAAGTCAATCTCGAATACCTCGCTCGCGTAGTTTTCGTTCAGGACGTAAACGGCAAGCCCACCGCCTATCCCGACACTCTCGTCGGCACCGACTCCCACACCACAATGATCAACGGGCTGGGCGTTCTCGGATGGGGTGTCGGCGGCATCGAAGCCGAAGCCGCCATGCTCGGCCAGCCTGTCTCCATGCTCATTCCCCTGGTCGTCGGCGTAAAGCTTACCGGCCGCCTGCGCGAAGGCGCCACCGCCACCGACCTCGTTCTCACCATCACCGAAATGCTCCGCAAGCACGGCGTTGTCGGAAAATTCGTCGAGTACTTCGGCCCCGGCCTCCGCGATCTCCCTCTCGCCGATCGCGCTACCATCGCCAACATGTCTCCCGAATACGGCGCCACCTGCGGCATCTTCCCCGTCGACAAAGAAAGTCTTAAATATTTAAAACTCAGCGGCCGCACCGCCGAACAAATCGCTCTCGTCGAGGCCTACTGCCGCGAGCAGGGCCTCTTCCACGACGATAAAACTCCCGAAGCCGAATACTCCGAGCTCCTCAACCTCGATCTCGCCAGCGTCGAGCCCAGCATCGCCGGCCCCAGGCGACCGCAAGACCGCGTGGTCCTCTCCCAAGCCGCCGACTCGTTCAACAACGCTCTCCCCTCACTGATCAAGCCGAAGGCCTCCGCGGCCATCGCTTCCGCAACCGCAACTCAGACCGCCAAGGCCGGAAGTTCCGCCACCTGGGAACAAGAAGGCGGCAGCCCGGCCGCCATCGGTGTCGAAGATCCAAACGTGCACGAGCACGTCCAAGCGAGCGTGACCAATTCTCTCCGACACGGCAGCGTAGTAATCGCCGCCATCACCTCCTGCACCAACACCTCGAACCCATCAGTGATGATCGGCGCAGGATTGCTCGCCAAGAAAGCCGTCGAAAAAGGCTTATCCGTTCCGCCCTGGGTGAAAACTTCTCTCGCTCCCGGATCAAAAGTAGTCCGCGACTATCTGGAAAACGCCGGCCTCACTCCCTATCTCGAAAAACTGAAGTTCCACATCGTCGGCTACGGTTGCACCACCTGCATCGGCAACTCCGGCCCGCTGCCGGAAGAAGTCTCCAAAGCCATCGACGAAAAAGATCTGGTCGTCGCCAGCGTCCTCTCCGGCAATCGCAACTTCGAAGGCCGCATCAACTCTGAAGTCCGCGCCAACTATTTAATGTCGCCGCCCCTGGTCGTCGCCTTCGCCCTCGCCGGACGCATCGACACCGATCTCCGCAAAGACCCCATCGGCAACGGCAAAGACGGCAACCCCGTCTACCTCGCCGACCTCTGGCCCACGCAGCGCGAAGTCGAAGAAGCCATTGAGAAGTCAGTGACTGCCGAGATGTTCTCAAAAAGCTATGCGGAAGTTTTCGAAGGCGACGCCCGCTGGCGTGGCCTTTCCATTCCCAAAGGCCAGACCTACGCCTGGGAAAAGGATTCCACCTACATCCGCCGCGCCCCCTACTTCGATGACGTGAGCCTGAAACCCTCGCCCATCGAGGACATCAAAAACGCGCGCGTCCTCGCCGTCCTCGGCGACAGCGTCACTACCGACCACATCTCCCCCGCCGGCTCCATCAAGAAAGATGGCCCCGCCGGAAAATATCTGCAAGAACACGGCGTTAAGTCCAGCGACTTCAACTCCTATGGCTCGCGCCGCGGCAATCACGAAGTCATGGTCCGCGGCACCTTCGCCAACGTCCGCCTTCGCAACAAACTCGTCAACGTCGAAGGCGGATACACCCGCTACCTCCCCACGAATCAGGAAATGTCGATCTTCGACGCCTCCCAGAAATATCAGTCCGCCGGCATCCCGCTCATCATCCTCGCCGGAAAAGAATACGGCTCCGGCTCCTCCCGCGATTGGGCAGCGAAGGGACCACGCTTGCTCGGAGTCGATGCCGTCATCGCAGAAAGCTACGAACGTATCCATCGCTCAAATTTAGTGGGGATGGGAATCCTTCCTCTGCAATTCGAGTCTGGACAAACCGCAGAATCGCTCAAACTAACCGGAGAAGAGACTTTCGAAATCACCGGCATCCGCGACGTAGTCGACCACTTCGCCGCCGGCCGCGAAATAAAAGTCCGCGCCAAAGGTACGGGAAAAACGATCGAGTTCACCGCGCTGGTCCGCATCGACACGCCGCAGGAAGCGCTCTACTACGCAAATGGCGGGATTTTGCAGTATGTGTTGCGGCAGCTGCTCGCAGCAAAGCCGACTGCGGAGACTGTTGGAGTGTAGTTACACCGTGAGTTTTGGCCAGGTACCCACCCTTCGTTTCTTGAAGGGTGGGATTCCACAATAGCCAGCGGCTTTGGATTCTGTCCTTGCTTAGGGCCCCTCTTCCAGGTTTCGCCGGGTGCGCTGCATACTGTAAGTAATGGCACCCGACAGTCCCGTACTCTGCGGCCATCACATCCGTCTCGAACCCCTGGCCCACCACCACCTCGACGCCCTGGCATCGGCCTCAGCAGCCAACCCCTCCCTCTACCAGTGGAGCCCCGTCCCCCAAAGTAAGCTCGAAGCCACCACTTACATCAACACCGCACTGGACTGGCGCGACGCCGGCACAGCCGTTCCCTTCGCAATCGTCAACCAGAGAGAGAACACCGTCATCGGCTCCACTCGCTTCTGGAACCTGGAGCGCTGGTCGTGGCCGTCGGCACACGCGCGCCACGCCCGCCTCCACCCCGACGCCTGCGAGATTGGATACACCTGGCTGACCCACTCCGCCATCCGCACCGCTGCCAACACCGAAGCCAAGCTGCTCATGCTGACCCACGCCTTCGAAACCTGGCAGGTGCTTCGCGTCTGCTTTCACACCGACGCCCGCAACCAGCGTTCCCGCAGCGCCCTCGAACGCATCGGCGCAAAGTTCGAAGGCATCCTCCGCGCCCATCGCATGGCCGCCGACTTCATCCCCCGCGATTCCGTTCGCTATTCAATCCTCGCCGCCGAGTGGCCGGAAGCCAAGCAACAGCTGCGACGCCGGCTGAGGCTCGACTGATGCCCGTCTAGACCGCCCACTCCTGTCCCCCTGCCTTGGTCGTCGATTTCGCAGACCACAAAAGCTCCGAAAGCGGGACCACCTGAAATTCGCGTGCGCTCTGTACTTCGCCTACTACAATTTTTGCCGCGTCATTCCTCGCTTCGCGTTTCTCCCGCCCTCGAAGCTGGCATTACAGACCACATATGGAGCCTCCGCCAGTCGCTACAATAGTGCCTGTGGAATTCAATCTAGTTCCGTCCGTTGTCTGCCCAAATTGCGGTAAGCTTTCTGAGCTTCCCCCCGGCGATAAATCAGACCCGTTCCCTTGCCCGAAATGCCACGTGACCTCCGTTATCAATAAGAAAGACTTGCGACTCCTGAAGCCAGAGGAGTTTGAGGCAGCAACGCAAGTTTAGGGCACTAACCCCGACTCTGGCCTCCGGGGAATCGTCTCCCACGCTGCTATAATGAAAAATTGCGCTCATGCCGACGAAACGCCTGATTCGCTCCACCACAGTTCTATCCATCCGCCGCAACGGCAGCGTGGTTCTCGCCGGCGACGGACAAGTCACGCTCGGCGAGTCCGTCATCAAACATACGGCAAAAAAGATTCGCCGGCTTTATAACGACAAAATCCTCGCCGGATTCGCCGGTTCCACCGCCGACGCCTTCACCCTCTTCAGCCGCTTCGAATCAAAGCTGGAGCAATACCACGGCAACCTCGGACGCGGCGCCGTCGAACTCGCGAAAGATTGGCGCACCGATAAATTCTTGCGACACCTGGAAGCCTTGCTCTTAGTTTGCGACAAAGAACAAACCTTCCTGCTCAGCGGACAAGGCGACGTGATCGAACCCGATGGCGGCGTAGCGGCCATCGGCAGCGGAGGCCCCTACGCCCAGGCCGCTGCCGAAGCGCTGGCCCGTCACACCGAACTCTCCGCCCGCAAGATCGCAGAAGAAGCAATGAAGATCGCCGGCAAAATGTGCATCTATACCAATGACGCAGTGACCATCGAAGAACTCTAGAACCAACCATTTATGGCCATCTATCTTCCCTCCTCCGCCGAAGAAGAACAACTCGCACTCGACGAACTCACTCCACGCGAGATCGTGGCCGAACTCGACAAACACGTGATCGGCCAGAAGGACGCGAAACGCGCCGTCGCCATCGCCCTGCGCAATCGCACCCGCCGTCAAAAACTAACCCCTGACCTGGCCGAAGAAATCATCCCCAAGAACATAATTATGATCGGGCCGACGGGGGTGGGGAAGACGGAAATTGCGCGGCGGCTGGCGAAGTTGGCGAATTCTCCGTTCTTGAAGGTGGAGGCCTCAAAGTTTACGGAAGTGGGTTATGTGGGGCGCGATGTGGAGTCGATGGTGCGCGATTTGGTGGAGATTGCGATTGATAATGTGCGGGAAGAAAAACTCGAGGACGTTGCTGACAAAGCCGAGTTGAATGCTGAGGAACGGCTGCTAGATATTCTCTTACCGCCGTCTCCGGCCGGCCGGCCTGGAGATGCTACCACTACTGCGGGCGGAGTTGTGATCGATGGCGGGACGGCACTGGCCGAGTCTTCCTCGCGGACGCGGGAAAAATTGCGGCAACAATTGCGTGAAGGCAAGCTGGACGAGCGGCAGGTTGAGATCGATGTGCGGGAGCGAAATTTTCCATCCTTTGAAATTATGACAAACCAGGGTGTTGAGGAGATGGATATCAACATCAAGGACATGCTGCCGAACATCTTTGGGGCGCGCACCAAGAAGCGGAAGATGAAGGTAAACGAGGCCTTTGAATATCTGATTCAGGAAGAAGAGCAGCGCCTGATCGATATGGATCACGTCACGCGGACAGCCATCGATCGGGTGGAGAATTCGGGAATCGTGTTTCTGGATGAGATCGACAAGATTGCGGGGCGCGAGGGCGGGCACGGTCCGGATGTTTCGCGCGAGGGAGTGCAGCGCGACATTCTTCCAATTGTTGAAGGCACGACGGTGAACACTCGCTATGGCATGGTGCGGACGGATCATATTTTATTTATTGCGGCGGGGGCATTTCACGTTTCGAAGCCGAGCGATTTGATTCCGGAGCTGCAGGGGCGGTTTCCGATTCGTGTGGAGTTACAGTCGCTGACCATGGAAGATTTTGTGCGCATCCTGACGGAGCCCAAGTCTTCATTGGTCAAGCAGTATACGGCGTTGCTTGAGACCGAAGGGGTGAAGCTGGAATTTACTGCCGAGGCGCTGCAGGAGATTGCGCACTTTGCATTTCGGGTGAATGAGAGTACGGAGAACATTGGAGCGCGGCGACTGCACACCATCATGGAGCGGGTGCTGGATGAGTTGAGCTTTGATGCTCCGGAGAGAAAAGGCGAGCATGTGAACATCGACGCGGATTATGTGCGGAAGATGTTGACCGATATTGTGAAGGATCAGGATTTGTCGAGATATATTCTGTAGGCGAGTCTTCAGCCGCACAGCAACGCAGGCAATCGTGGATGCCCCATTCTTGGCAAGAAACGCCAAGGATGGCGACGCCGAGGAGTTTACTTGAGTCCGGGCGGTGTGTCTTGGTGGCTTGCTGGTCGTGGGCCGGTCTCCGCCAGCTGCAACCGTTCTACTGGAGAATCAGCATCAATCTGCGGTGGTCCGTCCTTTGCGTCTCTGCCAAGAGTGGGCATTCCTTTTATGAGATCCTGATGGGTTCTTGTCCTTGATTTTTTCACTAGGTCGCCCAGAAGCGTAGCGTTCAGGGAATAACACAGGGCCTGAAGCATTGGAAGCGAGTGCGACCCTCGGCAGCTGAAGCCGTCCTCATTTTGCATTGGTTACGGCGCGGCTAAAGCCGCGCCCTTTCAAACCCAGGCCGATCTCTCGCAGCCCTGCGCCTCCTAAATCCAGGAATCATTTGCGGTCTGCTTGCCTCCGCGCCGGGCCGGGTTAGTTGCATACAGTGTCGGACGGGAGTGTCTGACCCACGCGGGCTGTCTTGATCCACAGCGTCCCGCGGTTCCCTTGCAGGTTATCCCTCCTCCGCGTCTGGTATGCTGCCTCGTCATGAAAACTATTGATCGTGCGCGGCTTGCGTCCTTAATGCAGCGCGAGCAGAAGAAGTTTGTGGAGGAGCGCCCTAAGTCGAAGGCGTTGTTTGAGCGGGCGCGGAAATCGCTGCTGGCGGGCGTTCCGATGAACTGGATGGTGAAGTGGGCGGGAGCGTTTCCTCCGTTTGTGCGGGAGGCGCAGGGGGCGCATTTTTTTGATGTGGATGGGCATCGTTACACCGACTTTTGTTTGGGAGATACGGGGGCGATGACAGGGCATTCTCCGTTCGCTACGGTGAAGGCGGTGGAGGAGCAGTCGCGGCGCGGGATTACGTTGATGTTGCCGGGGGAGGATTCGATTTTTGTAGCTGAGGAGTTGCAGAAGCGGTTCGGGCTGCCTTACTGGCAGTTTGCCTTGACGGCGACGGATGCGAATCGCTTCTCGATTCGTCTGGCGCGGCAGATTACGGGACGGGCGAAGATTCTGGTTTTTAACTGGTGCTATCACGGCACCGTGGATGAAACCTTCATCACGCTCGACCGCAATGGAGTTGTTGGCTCAAGGCGCGGGAATATTGGGCCACCGGTGAATCCGGCGGTCACTACCAAGGTTGTGGAGTTCAACGACGTTGCCGGACTGGAACGAGCGCTGGCTACGGGAGATGTGGCTTGCGTGCTGGCGGAGCCGGCGATGACGAATGTTGGGATTGTGCATCCGGAGAAGGGATTTCATGCGGGGCTGCGGGAGTTGACGAGGAAGTTTGGGGCGCTTTTGATTATGGATGAGACGCACACGATTTGTGCTGGGCCGGGTGGATACACGCGGGCGAAGAATCTGGAGCCCGACGTTCTCGTTTTCGGGAAGGCGATTGGGGGAGGGATTCCGGGCGCCGCCTATGGATTTTCGCAGGAAGTCGCGGATCGCATCATTGCCGGACAGAGTCGGGCCGCAGAGAATCTTGAAGACTGCGATGTGGGTGGGATTGGCGGGACTTTGGCGGGCAATGCTCTGTCGCTGGCGGCGATGCGCGCGACGCTGACGAAAGTTCTCACCAAAGAGGCGTTTGACCGGATGATTCCGATGGCGGAGCGCTGGACGTTGGGAGTAGCGAAGGCGATTGCGGAGCTGGAATTGCCCTGGCACGTTACACGTCTGGGATGCCGGGCGGAATATATGTTTGGGCGCGACGCTCCGAAAAATGGGACCGAGGCGCACGCTGCAATGGACTTCGAATTGGAACGGTTCATGCATTTGTATGCCATGAATCGGGGGATTCTGCTGACGCCGTTTCATAATATGGCGTTGATGTCGCCGCAGACGGAGAAGGACGATGTGGATCACCACAGCAAGGTGTTTCGGGATGCGGTGCGGGAGTTGGTGTGAGAACACCGCCAGTGTGGGCGTGTCTTCCACAACTAATGTAGTCTGTGCTTCTGCATGAAACTTTCGAAGGGGAAATTGTTGCTGGTGCTGGGCGCGATGGTTGGGTTGAGCGGGTGCGCTTCGATTGGTCCGCCGGAAGCGCCGTCGCTGGAATTGCCGAAGCCACCAACGGATCTGCGCGCGGCGCGCAAGGGCGACAAGGTTACGCTTACCTGGACGATCCCGGCTCGAACAACGAATCGGCAGAGCGTACGGTATTTGGGGAAGACGGAAATCTGCCGCAGCGTTGCAGCCTCTCTTAAGCAATGTACAAACAGAGCCGGAGAAGTCGCGCCGCCGGCGGACTTCGAAAAAGCAAGGACGTCTGGGAAGAAACTTGCGGCGAGTTTCACTGACACTTTAGCTTCTGAAATCGAAGGGGAGCATGCGACGGAATTCGCCGACTACGCCGTCGAGGTGCTGAATGCCGCAGGGCGAGGCGCGGGGATTTCCAATCAGGTGCGGGTCGCGCTGGTGCCCACTCTGCCGCCATTTAGCAGTTTTGCGGCAAACCCCGTCGCTCAGGGCGTGATGATTTCGTGGCATTGTCCCGGCACAGCAAGCAGACGAAACGGTGTTAGGTATTTATTCCGCATCTACCGGCGGCAAGAATCGAGCAAGGGCGGGATTAAGATCGCGGATGTGGAGGCTACCCAGTGCGCGGTGGGGGCGAGCGGACAAGAGACAGTCATCGATTCATTTCTCGATCAGAGTTTCGAATGGGAAAACGCCTATTTCTACCAGGGAACGGTTGTGAGCGTGGTGGAGATGCCGGGAAAGCCGGCTGCCGAAGTAGAGGGCGATGATACCGATGAATTGAAGGTGTTCGCGCATGATGTGTTTCCTCCGGCGGTGCCTTCGGGAGTGCAGGCGGTATTTTCGGGTCCGGGGCAGCAGACATTTATAGATCTGATTTGGACGCCGGTGAACGATGCGGATCTTGAGGGGTACAACATTTACCGTCACGAAGCAGGAGGGGCGCGAGTCAAATTAAATGCGGAAGCGGTGAGGACTCCGGCGTTTCGGGATATGCAGGTTGTGTCGGGGAAAACCTATTTTTATTCTGTGTCAGCAGTCGATCAGCGGGGAAATGAGAGTGCGCGGTCGGAGGAAGCGAGTGAGAGTGTGCCGTAAGTACCGCGCTGCGCCATCCAAGATCCGAATACTGGCGCGAAGGGTGCACCCGGAATACAGGCTTGCAGCGTCACGTGATGCGCACGCGGAATTTCGGTTTGCAGCCTAATTTGCCGCCCGCAATCCAAATTGCGCTCGAAAGTTCTCGCGTGATTTCCGTCTCTCGTGGTTAGATAGAATCCATGAAATATTGCCGGTTTCAAGTGAATGGAGAAGCTCAGTACGGGCTGGTCGAATCGGTGGCAGGACGCGATTCGATTTTAAGGGTTCTTCTGACGGCGCCGGAGGAGTCCGATGGCGACGTGGAAGGATTGCGCACACGGCGGATCGAACCGATAGCGCTGGATGAGGCGGCGCTGCTGCCTCCGGTGCGTCCATCGAAGATTGTTTGTGTGGGACGAAATTATCGGGAGCATGCGGCGGAGTTGGGGAATGAGGTTCCGAAGGAGCCACTGTTATTTTTCAAGCCACCGTCCTCGTTGCTGGGGCCGGGCGGCGTGGTGCGCCGGCCAAAGATTTCGCAGCACGTCGATTATGAAGGAGAGCTGTGTGTGGTGATGGGGAAGGCCTGCCATCGACTGGCGGATGATCAGGATGTGCGGCCGTATATCCTTGGCTACACCTGCCTGAATGATGTGACGGCGCGCGATCTGCAGAAAAAAGATGGGCAGTGGGCGCGGGCGAAGGGCTTCGATACGTCGTGTCCAGTGGGCCCCGTGGTGGTGGATGGGCTTGATCCGTGGGCGGGAGTTGGAGTGGAGACGCGGGTGAATGGCGCGGTAAGGCAATCAGGCAATACCAGGGACTTTATCTTCACTCTGGACGTGGTGATTCGTTATATTTCGCAGGCGATGACGCTACTGCCGGGGGATCTGGTTGCGACGGGGACGCCCGCGGGGGTGGGGCCGTTGGTGGCGGGGGATGTGATGGAAGTCAGCGTGGAGGGTGTGGGGACTCTGAGGAATTCGGTGGTGGATGAATAGGTTGGGGGCTTCAAGGCAGCGTTGATTTCTTGCGCTTAATTGCGGCTCGGCTAAAGCCGCGCCCTTTCAAAGCTCAATCCTGCGAAAGCGCATGTGCGCTGGCACACTCGAGTGAGCGGATCGCCTGCTCGCACACCGTCAATCTCAGCTATTGAAGGCGGAAGCGCTCGGTCATCAGACGCTGCAGGCGCGGTTTGTAGAGCAGGTCGTA
>DATNKA010000010.1:0-17163 GCA_035603655.1 Candidatus Acidiferrales bacterium
TCGCCGAACTGATCCTGCGCGACCGTGGCAGCGCCTCGCTGAAATTCCCAACCGTCGCCCTTGAGCCGATCAAAATAGGAGTCAGAGCCGACATCCCAGAACTGATACATCTTGGAGATGACGGTGGTGACAACCATGGCAACCACCAGAAAGAGAAACAGGAAAATGGCGCACTTCCGCCAGTGTTTTTGTAGCGAATCCAAGAAGAGACCCATCGTAACTCCTAGTCGCGAGCGCAGCGACCTCCGAGACTATAGTGTTCCAGCCACGTCGACCGTTGCATACACATCCGCCCGGACGCCTTAAGCTCGCGTCAAAACCGCAATCATTCCTGGGGGAAGGCGACGAGAACAAGCCCCCTCGGACGGACGAAAGGCGCTCCGAAATTCGGGAGGAAGTGTGCAGGAATCCGGGGGACGTGGACTCGAAGCTGCTCAATGGCCTTAGAAGACGAAATGTTTACGAAACTCTGCCTTGAGGCCGGTTCGAAACACATCGATGAAATGGCGGCTGCGCATCCGAATGACGCCGTAGGCGCCGAAACCTTAAGACAGTTACGTGTCGAAGACCTGAAACTGGAATCCTCGAAGCAACAGTCGATCTCATCAAGCCCTCATGCTCCTCGCCAGCCAAAGTGCCAGGAAAATGAAGCCCCGGTCCCTTTTTGGCGCGGCCTGCACGCGGAGTTCTTCAATCAGCTAGGGAGTAGCGAGCGGGCGAAGAGTAATTATTTTTACCCCGCCGGGCGCCCTCTTCTGCCAAAGATCAATATCATCTTGCCGCTTGGCTTCGGTTGCGATCTGCAGAGCCAGCGCGGCGAAGTCACCTGAACGATAGATGACATTGAGAGCATGAGTCGTGTCTTGTTCCTTCTGCGAATATTCGGTAAAGAAATCTTGGGCCTTGGAAAGGGCACTGTCGGTATTTCCTTCCCGGAAATAAGCGATCACGAGGTTGTATTGGGACCAGCTTCTTTCGAACGTTGGATCAATAAAGGCTACGTTCGCCGCCGTGAAGTGGGCGTGAATTGTATCGCACGAATCAATCGCCTGGGTTAGCGCCGCTTCAACACCATGCCAGTCTCCCGCTTCCCCATAAATACCCGCAAGACCCGTATAAGCCGGGACAAAGACCTGGTCATAGTCATCGGCTGACGTCTTGAGAAAGTCGATCCAGTGCTGCTGGGCATGCACGGCTTGCCCATAAAGGTGTAACGCATTGAGAGCGCTGACCAATAGTGAAGTGGATGCTTGCAAGGAATCCCGCTTCCCCTCGATCAAGCGTTCGGAGAACTGTTCTGCATCCCGCGCGCGCGCCAGCGCGCCTTCGAAACTCTTAGCCTTAAACCGCGCGTCTCCTTTGCGATTTGCACAGTCGGCCAATGTGCGGTAGACGTTATTCGCGGCCCCGTTGTCTCCTGCGGATTCATACACCTGTGCAATCTGCAGCCGCGCTTCCTTTAGGGCGTCATATTGGTCGTCGGTTAACTGATCGGCAGATCGCTCCGCCTCGAGAAAGTTATCGAGCGCCGAAACATAGCGACCTTCGCTCAAGGCTTGCTTTCCGGCCTCGAACGATGCCCGGAAGCGCGCCTCGTCTGCTGGCGGTTGCGTGATTTTTTTTGGTGCGGCGCTTTCTTTCGCTACCGAAGGCGGCGCAAGTGCGTAGCGAATGAGAGAAGTAGATCCCAGGTAAATTGCCAGCACCATCAAGGACCCTTTGGCAAACCACCTTGTGCCTTTTGAGATCTCCATAGACTCCTGCAATCGCTGAGCTACAAGTATAAGTTCGCGCATTCTGCGCACCTCGCGGTTCCGGCGACGCCAACTCTCCGAAGTAACTACATTGGCCGCTGCATACGCGCTAATCTGGCGGGAAGTTGCCGCTCGGGGCGGAGGGAAAGCTTGAAGACAAAAACTGCAGTCCTCTGGCTTTTATGCATCGCGATTTTGCTCGCCGGTGCCAGAGTCTCTTATTGGACATTCGGTCGAACACCAACAGCTCAGAAACCGCGTGCCCAACTGGTAGCCCGGAACTCCCCGATCGGGGGGAAGCAGGCTTTACCGGACAAGCTGGCTGGTTCTCCGGTCATCGGGAACTCCCCTATCAAGTGGATGCAGGTTTTACCGGACCAACTGATCAGTTCTCCAGTCATCGGGAACGATGGATCTATCTACACCGCGACCTTTGGCGGCGCCATCTATGCTCTGGACAGTTCGGGTGAGGTGCGATGGACCTACCACGTAGATCCGCATGAAATTCCCAGCGCATTGATGCGGGACGCCGAAGACAATCTTTACTTCACCACAAATGCAAAAGTATTCTCCTTGACCGCGTCTGGAGGGAAGCGTTGGGAGACCGACTGTGCTCCCCTAAATCCATTCCCGCGTGTGGTGCAGGAAGGTGCGCTCACTCGTGACACCGTGTTCACAACCTGCGGAGAAAATTTTGCCGCACTGGACACAGCGGACGGCCGCGAGTTGTGGAAGGTGCCCTATACTTTCTTCCAATACAACACCACGCCGGTCGTGCTAAGAAGTGGCGCCATCGTTCTGCCAGAGGACCAGAGGCTGGCGGCGGTTGATCGAAACGGCAACTCGCTGTGGAACTTCCCGCCGCCAAAGTACATCAATCCAAAGCCGCGCCCTGCCTTGTCGCTCGATCAAATGTTTTTTTCGTCTGCCATCGCGGTCGGTCCCGACGAGAGTCTGTACTTGGGTTCAGGCGACGGAGAGTTCTCCTCTTTCAGCGCGGAAGGTGTGCTCAACTGGACCTATGACGCCGGTCCGTTGCGGAAAATTTTCTTTACTGCCTCTCCGGTAATCACATCCGACGGCACAGTCATTGCAACCTCAACCGAGGCGTCCGTATACGCGTTTACCAGCACCGGCGAGTTGCGTTGGAGCGTGCATGTCGGCTCTGGTGTGAAGAGCATGATTCAGCCTTCGCCGGTGCTGGGCAGCGATGGAACGATCTACGTTCTGACGGCTGGCAAGCTGCTTGCATTGTCTGACCTCGGAACAACACTATGGGAACTTCCGCTGCCGAGTGATTCCGTGACCTCTCCGACACTGGCGCCAGATGGAACGCTCTACTTCGGGACCAGCGACAAAACTCTGTATGCAGTGCAAACAACCAGTAAAGAACTCATGAATAGTGCCTGGCCTAAGTATCAACACGACCTGTGGAATTCGGGTTCGAACTTTTGAACTCGGCTGCTGCTGAGGCATCACCGCGAACCTGGCCCCTTTGCAAGGCAATTCAGCATAGCTTGGACTACCCCCGCGCTGACAACGTTGGCTTGGGCCGTGAGTTGGCTATGCTCAAGGGCGGGAAAGGTGCGTGATTGCTGCTGCTGTGTAATCCGCAATTCTGCCGTCGAAGGGTTGCGCGCGCAGAGCGGCCGCCCGCACCTCAAACTCGGCTAGGGCCTTTGCCCGATCGCCGGAAATCTCGGTGAGGTTTGTTCGCGCAAAGTCGCGCTCGACGGTAGAATCCCCTGGACGCTCGGGACTTAGCCACAGATAAACCCCCAGTCATCTTCGACCGGCACGGCGGTCAGCACCTGACGCAATTCGGCGGCGGTGCTCACGGTGGAACTATAAGGATAGAAAAGTCGGCCTTGCAAACTTCTGCCCCAGGGTTCCTGGTTGACCCCGTATCTCATTGAGGGTTTTCACGAGTTCGCCCCACCTGCCCGGCGCGTCGTTGTGATACAAGCCCCCAAGCTGCATGCTTCTCACAAGGCTTCGTTTCTGATTGGTCGCGAGCCCAGCCTGGCGTTGACTTAGAGCCTGCGCGCAATCGCCACCCGTTTACAGCAGCCAATTGGCACCTTGCGGGAGATTCTACCTTGTACGGAGCTTACCTCGAGAAGTGGTTAGGTTGGGCACCGAGCCCGCGTGTCGGTACCGCCCTCGGCAGGCGCAACCGACGGTGTGCGCTCCCCGGCCATGTCATTGTGCACGACCTTCCGCTGAAGCCGTGGGCCGCCATCCTTGTAACGCTCTCCGATGGGCCGCATAATATGGAGGGATGCAGCCTCTCGAGACGACTTCGAAGTTCGCCAACGATCTCTGCAAAGAGGACTTTCAATGAAATTTTCAATCCAACACCAACGCGCCCTCGTCGGAAACGATCTCGTAGTCGGGATCGAAGCTGAAGCAGAAGAACGAATTTCTCGTGTAACCACCACTCTTGACGGTTTCGACCTCGGTGATGACGCAATCGATCCACCCAGCGTTTCGTATGAACGCCAGTTCTTGCAAGCTGGCGATGCAAGCCCGCACACGCAGCATCAGTTGACCGTACTGGCTACGGATCCCGACGGTAAAACTAAGTCCGCCGACCGACTCTGGCAAGACGTAACCTGACATCTCACGCCCTCAGTCGGCATCGGTGCCCAAACACGTCGGGGAGATGTCGCAGCTTGATCCAGCGGAGCTAGGAGAGCGTCGGAGCCGATCTCGTCCAAGCCAACTTCTGGGGCGTTTCACTGTGCCGCAGCCAAGGCGCTTGTCGGCTGAGTTGGGGTTGTGCGTTCTTTCCGAGTGTGCCTGTGACCCGGTTATAATCGCGAGCCACTCGCTACTTTCGCATCCGTGAAGGAAACCACCCTTTCACGTCCCGACGCCATTCGGTTTCGAGCCTGCCGGGCTTGATCCGCCTCACCGGTTGACTGGTAAGACTCCGCTGCCTTTTCCATCCGCCTAACGGCATCGTCTGTCCGGCCTCCTTCCATCTACGCCTCGCCTATACCCCAGTATGTAGCAGCAAGGTCATCACTTGCATGGGTGCTGCGAACGCAACCGCCAGCCGCAGCCAGATCGCAAAACGCCGCAGCAATCGCATGGCGCTCCACGCTTCTGTCGGGTTAGCCGGGGAAGATCGGCAGAAATGTTCCTTCACCGTGCCGGCCAAGGCCACGAAATTGAATAAGCACGGCGCTGCCGTCCAACTCAGCCGTGAGCTTCTGGTGGGCTCGTCAGCGTAAGTAACAAGCATGGCACCGAACTCTCGGCCCGTGTTGTTGCGCAGTTGGCGGCCCTAGAGGGCGTTTCCACGTACGCAATCGAGTTTGTCGAGCGGGACGAACGGGCGAATTCACCCAAGTGTCAGAGGCATAAAGCTTAGAGGCATTGTCAAAAAGTAAGGTGGCTTATGACTATCGGTCATGTGCCTGCGTTGGCCGATTCGGGGTTAGCCACGACTGGCAGAACCGGGTCGAAACACCAGCCGCGGCCTTTCGATGTCACGTTTCTTATCCTGTGGAAATGAACTGGCCGTATCCAATTCTCGACTTGATTCTCCCGACTCTTTGTGGCATTGTTCCGGGCAACTTTCGGGAGGGGTGAACCGTGGACGAAAACCATCGACTGTTAAGGCTGTCGTATTTAATCGTTTTAATACTCACCTTTGCCTCGATCGTGGCGCGTGCGGATGTGACTGGTTCGATCGCGGGCGTGGTCCATGATCGTGCACAAGCGGTCGTAGTTGGCGCCAAGGTCAGTATCGTTAATGTACAGACCAATCTCAGCCAGCAAGTCACTTCGGCTGCCGATGGCTCCTTCCACTTCCTGGCCTTGCCTGCCGGGAGCTACAAGGTCATTGCAACTGCTGTTGGTTTCCGACCCTACACGGGGACGGACATCACGGTGCAGGTGAACGATCAACTCCACCTTGACATTACGTTGGATGTCGGCGCGATATCGGAGCATGTCACCGTTGCTGCCGACGTTGCCCGCGTAGAAACCGAGAGCACGCAATTGGGCGACGTCATCGATTCACAGAAGATGCTCGCTCTGCCGCTGAATGGCCGCAGCTACCTGGACCTGTTGGGCTTGCAAGCGGGAGTGGCGCCGAGCGGCTCCGTGACCATCGCTGGCACCACCGGAACGGGCACAAGGCCGGTATCAGGCTACATCACAAACGCCGGCAATGTCTCAGTGAATGGACAGCGGGAGACAGCCAACGCATTTCTGGTGAACGGGGGCGATGTCAGCGAGGGGAGAAATCTCGGCGCGGGACTTGTTCCGAACCTCGATTCCGTCGAAGAGTTTCGGCTTATCACCAACAGCTTTGACGCGGAATACGGAAAATTCAGTGGCGCAGTGATGAACGCCATCACCAAGTCGGGTACCAACGGCTTCCATGGTGACGTGTTCGAGTTCCTGCGTAACGACAAGATGGATGCGGCAAACTTCTTCACACCCGTCAAATCCGAACTGCGGCGCCATCAGTTCGGAGGCGTGGCGGGAGGGCCCTTCTGGAAGGACCGGCTGTTCTGGTTCACGGATTACCAAGGAACTCGACAGGTGCAGGGCGCAGAAACGGGCCTCATTACCCTGCCGACGGCCAACGAGCTTCAGGGGAACTTTGGGCCAAACACGACGTGCCTTCTTAACGGGACACTTTCACCCTGTACCTTGAGCGGCGCCGTCGATGGCAAAGCTGTCGGCTCCGTCGGCTCTTGTCCCAACTGCGGCTGGCCAACGGAGCTCTCAAGCCGGCTGGGCTATACAGTCAGCAGTGGTGAAGCATATTGGACTCCTGCCTGCAAAACGCTGCAGGATGCTCAGAACGGTGTGTGCGTGTTTCCGGGAGGCGTAATTCCGAAGAGCGCGTGGTCGCCAGCGGCGATTGGAACTCTCCCATATATTCCGCAACCCAACATTGATCCCGCGACGGGTGCGTATTCTGACAACAGCCAAAGGAATACGGTTACGGACAACAAGATCGGAGAGCGGGTTGATTTCAATAACCGCAAGACGGGCAACTGGTCGTTCTATTATCACTTCGACGATTCGACGGTTTTCAGCGCCCTGCCCAGCGGCGGCGCAACCGTGCCAGGCTTTCCCGCGCAGACGCCAACGCGAGCCCAGCAATTCGTGCTGAGTAATACCAAAACGCTCGGGCCCACAGCCGTGAATGAAGCGCGTCTCAGCTTTTTCCGCACCTCAACCCACCTGGACAACCCGAAAGGTGGCCAGGCATCGCTTTCCTCTCTCGGTTTCGTAACCGGTGCCGGTACCCTTGGCATTATCCCCGATGCCTATCCCGGATATCCCGAGTATGTGCCGCAACTCTATTTCCAGAACTTTACCATCGGCGCACCCTCTCTGATCACGTTCCAGCCCAATAACACCTACATGGTATCGGACGGATTTTCCAAGGTACTGAAGAGACATACGCTTAAGTTCGGGGGAGAATTCCGCTATCTCCAGGTCAACGAACGCAACTTGGCAAGCCAGGACGGGGCTTTTAACTTCGACGGCAGTGTGACCGGCATTGATTTTGCCGATTACCTTCTTGGAGCGCCAAGGCTCCAGAGCGGCTACAGCCAAGCTGCCCTACAACTCCTGGATTCGCGCACGCGCTACGGCGGCGCCTACGCGCAAGACACATGGAAAGTAACACCCGACCTCACCTTGAACCTCGGTTTGCGCTGGGAAGTGAGCATGCCCTGGTATGACACGCAAGGCAAAATCCAGACTTGGGTTCCCGGAGAGCAGTCAGTGGTTTTTCCGAATTCCCCCAAGGGCTTGGTATTTCCGGGCGATCCAGGCGTTCCTAAGACGCTCGCCCCCACCCGATACGACAACTTTGGACCACGCCTCGGCATCGCCTACTCTCCCAGCTTTAGCGATGGAGTCTTGGGCAAAGTCTTCGGCGGACCGGGAAAGACCAGTATTCGCGCAGCCTACGGGATGTACTACACGTCAGTAGAAGATCTGAACCTGTTTTACGAAGTGGCCGATGCTCCGTTTGGCTTGTACTGGAGCAGTCCGACTCCCGTTGACTTCGCGGAACCTTTCCGAAATCGTCAGGACGGCGGGGGCGCCAGCAGCGGAGAGGGACAACGCTTCCCGTTCACCGTCCCAACTCCGGGGAGCCCAGCAAATAAGACGCTCAGTTTCTCGGTTTACGAGCCCATGTCCTATTTCCCTGGATACGACACTCATAACAAGCTTGCTTATGCCGAACACTTCAATCTTTCCATCCAGCGCCAACTGAGCAAGTCGACCGTGCTGACGGTGGCCTACGTGGGGACCGAAGGCCACAGGCTCATAACTCAACAGGAAGCCAACCCGGGGAATGCTGCATTCTGCATGCAACTCACAGCGCAGGGCTATACGGACGTCTCTTCGGGCGTCCTGGGATGCGGACCCAATGCCGAGCAGGATACGTTCACGCTGTCGCCGACGACGCCGTGTGCGGGACCGCCTTGCACCTACGGCACAAGGAATACGCTGCTCAACCCGAATTACTGTCCGGGGGCGCAGACCTTGTGCTTTGGCTATGGCAATACCTTTACCCACCTCACCGCGAATTCGATTTACAACGCAGGTGAGTTGACAGTGGAACGTAAAGCCGGCGATGTAACTTTTTTGGCTGCTTACACGCTAGCCAAAGGTCTGGATGATTCGTCAGGGTTTAACGATCTGGTCAATTTCGCCAACCCGAAGCTGAGCCGCGGACTATCGTCGACTGACGTTCACCAAAATTTCGTGGTCAGCTATATGTGGGCGATTCCGTTCGAGCGGGCTTTCCCCCGCTGGCCCAGGCTGACGAAAGGGTGGCAACTGCAGGGCATTACCCGGTTCGCGACGGGCTTTCCGATCCAGATGAACCAAAGCGTGGGCGACACCTCTCTTGCGGGTAGCCCGTCCACCGATATGCCGGATCTCGTTGGACCGATTCACATCATGAACCCTCGCGACACTGCCAGCACCCAAGCGTACACTTACTTCAATCAGAGCGCATTCGCCGCGACGAACTGCACTCTAACCGCGGGGGTTTTGGCTGGTGAATGCGGCACATTCGGCACCGCCAATCGACGATTCTTCCATGGTCCCGGTTTTAACAACACCGATTTCGGACTGCAGAAGCTTATACCCGTTACCGAGGGAAAGTCTTTCGAGATTCGGGGTGAATTCTTCAACATATTCAACCACGCGCAGTTTATAAATCCGAGCGGAGATATCAGCAGCGGCACCTTCGGCAACATCACCAACGCTCGGGATCCGCGCATTGGGCAAGTCAGTGCAAAATTTATCTGGTGAAATGGGAATGTCACGATTTCGGGCGAGGCTGAACTAGCCTCGCCTACAATTTTTGGGCCACGCAACCCTGAACTGAAGTGGTCCTTTTGCCGGACCACCGTGCTAGGCTGTACTCGTGATGGTCTTGCTGGTTCTGCTATCCCTAATTGCAGCACCCTGTTTCGCGCAGACCGTTGAGGATTACCGCCGCGACGCAACCGAGCTCGCTCGCCAAAAATCCTGGGACCATGCCATCGAGAAGTATCGCAAGGCATTGGACCTTGAACCCAACGATGCCCTCACCCACTACAATTTAGCTCTCGCGCTCAAATATAAGGGTGATGCGGCACAGGCTGTCGAGGAGTTCGAGGCCGCCTTGCGGCTCAAACCGAAATGGGCGGATGCTCACTATGGTTTAGGTGCTACCCGGTACGACCTGCACGATCAAGACGCGGCGCTGAAGGAACTGCGAATCGCCACGGCTTTGAATCCAGGGAAAGCAGCAGCTCACGTGCTGTTGGCGCGCATTTATGTGGAACAGAATGCCCCGTCCTCGGCCAAGAGTGAACTGCAGCGGGCAATCGCATTGCAGCCTACTGCCGACCTTTATTCCGAATTGGGACTGACCGAAGGACAGCTCGGCAATCTCTCTGGAGCACGTGCCGATTTTCGCCACGCTTTGCGATTGAATCCGCGGCTTGCTAGCGCACATGTACTGCTGGGCGTGACCTTGCGGCGCCAAGGCGATCACGTCGGTGCTCTCGCCGAATTTCGGAACGCAGTTGCCGTCGATGCGAACGAGCCTCGTGGCCAATTCAATCTTGGAAAGGAACTGAAAGAGAGTGGCGATCTGCCTGGCGCCATCGCTGCGTTTCAGCGCGCCATCGAACTCAAACCTGATTTCGAAGAAGCGCATTACAACCTTGGTATGGCATTGCGTGCCCAGGGACAGGCGGATGCAGCCCGCAAAGAACTAAACGAGATCAGCGCCCTGCGGGAGTTCCGCGTGCGCCTGGCGCAAACGAAAATGCATACTCTGCAGGGTGTGGAAGCCCTGAAAGAGCAGAAACTTGACGACGCTCTTGCTCTCTTTCAGGAATCCATTGAGCAAAGTCCAGAGCTGCCGACTGGCTATTACTACCTGGGCCTTACGTGGGAGCGCAAAAATGACTCCGACCGCGCCCGGGCAGCGTTCGAGAAAGCACTCGAATTGAAACCAGACTATGCGCAAGCTCATTCGAGCTTAGGCTTGCTGTACTGGCGGGGGAACGATCGCGCGCGCGCCCTCGATGAGTTGAGGCAAGCAGTCATGTGCGATCCCGATCTGGCGGAGGCTCACTACGATCTCGGACTGGGATTGACGCAATCGGGAAATCTGGATGAAGCAGTTCACGAACTGCGGGAAGCTACCGGTCTCAACCCCAAGTACACCGATGCCTGGGTGCAACTCGGATTGGCACTCAATCAGAAAAACGACACGACGGGCGCGATCAGTATTTTCCACGAACTGCTGCGACGTGATCCGAATTTCGCAGAAGGTCACAACAATCTCGGATTAATGCTGTTGCAGGCTGGCAACGTTCGGGGGGCGCAGAAGGAGTTCGTCGATGCGGTGCGTCTTAAGCCGAGGTACGCGGCAGCACACTACAATCTGGCGTTGGCGCTACAACAGGAAGGAAATGAAGCAGAATCGCGCGCAGAATTCAACAAAGCCTATGAGATTGCGCCGGAGTTGAAAAACGCGCCGCACCCATAACAGTTGCCGGCGTTTTCCGAACCCAATCGTCTCGGCCGATTTAGAAATGTACGGGCGAATGGGAGCAGGGAGAGTTATTCATCCGTTGGTGGCGACAAACTGGTTTACCATCCAAGAGGGACGAGGCGTGGTGTCCCGGCAAAGGATGGAGTAAGTCGGGACCATGCCGAACCACAACGAAATGCCGGCGCCTTGCCTGCCTCGAAAGACTAGGCCTTGGGCGCTGCCCTGAAGATCTCAACCAGACGGTCGGCGATCAGTTTGTCCTCGCCATCTTTGAGCTGCCAGACCGCAAAACCGAAGCTATCCGGATCGTGCGGAGGGCCATGATGGCCGACGTGCGTGTCAGCGGAGCCCCCATCCGGATTCCGGCCGCGCATGCCGCTGGCGCCGGCGCCCAAGCTACCGATCCCAAAGGGCCTAGTGTCGGCCAATTTCTGCATAACCTCTTGACCGCTGATGCCGAGCTTCGCCCGATCGATTTTCCAGCTATACCGCGGAGTCACGTTTCCGAGCGCTTGAGGGTTATACTGCCGGGGCAGGGCCGTCACTCCGAATTTTTCAATGGCGTCGGTGATGACCTGAGCACGCTCGTCATACACGCGGAGGATGGCGTCGTAGTTCTGATTGACGAAAAGTTCGAGCGCCTTGAGCATGCCGAAAATGGTCTCCTTGCCAACCTTGCAGCATCGCCCGATGCGATCTTCCTGAGGACTCATGTTTAGCAAAGCGTAATGCATCAGGTCCTGCCTGCCGATCAGAATTCCGGCTGCTTGCGGGCCACGGATATCCTTGCCGCCGCTGAAAGCCACCATGTCGAAGCCAAGCGCGGGATACTGCCAGAGCCTTTCCACGGGCGGCACATCCGCTGCCGCATCGTTAAAGGTATAAAGGCTGTGCTCCTTGGCGATGGCGACGGTTTCAGGCCCACTCACTTTACCTTTGTCCGACAGAATGTTGGTGAAGTGGATGGCTACCGTTTTCGGGTTGATGGCAGCGATCATCTCCTCGCGCGTCTCGACCTCTACCAGCTTTGCGCCGGTCTGCCGGATTTGGTGGTCAAACGGGTAGCGATGACTTTTCTGAATGATGACTTCATTTCTGGGGAAATCGCTAACATCGGGAATAGAGCGCATACGAGGTTCGAGGTCTTCGGTCATCATGCCGGCGTAACCGACAACCAGGGCCGCAGCTGCACCCGCCGTCACTAGTCCAGTGTAACCAGCCGGCGACTTACAGAGGTTCGCGATGAACTTTCCAGCTGCAATCTCGAGTTCGTCGATCAGGACAAAGTGCTCATTCCCCCGCCGCATCAACTCCATGACCTCAGGGCGCATGACCGATCCGCCAATGACCGTGACGGTGCCGTTGATGTTGACAAGAGGAGTCACTCCAAGCTCGGCATAAATGTCTCCGGTGGAACCGAGGCCGGTCGTAATAGCCACAATCGAAGCGCCATCCAGAGACTCGGTGGCTGCCGGTTTGCGCTTTTTTCGAGAAATGCCGGCAGCTTTGAGTCGGGAAGGAGCGAACAAACAGCTGCCCGCTCCCATCGCGGCGAGAAATGAACGGCGGCTCCAACCAAACTTCATTTCCAACCTCCTTTCGACCGATCCTGCGCATTTACTTGTCCGCAGCCGGAATGGGCGGATTCACCACTCTTGTGCTGCCGACGATCTCAATCAGGGAATCCCCAGGAATCCATTCGACCGCCATGCAAGCGCGGGAGGGAGTCTTGCCGGGTGAAAAATAGGTCCCGTAGATCTTGTTCAACGCGTCGTATTGCGCCTTGTGGGCATCGAACCGGGCCTTGCCGGTTGGCGTTAAGATCCCCTCCGCCAATGGCAGGCAAAGAAAGACCTGGAGATGGAGGATATTATCCATGTTGCTGCCAGCGCGCTCGACCGACTTCTTAAGGGCTTCCATGGTGCGCGTCACGTGCTTTTCGAATGGATCAGTGACCAGCACATGATCTTCCTTCGGATAGCCGTCGTTGGAGCCAGTGCCCGAGATGTAGTAAATCCCTTCGTTTATGTGATGTTCGCCGCCGCCGGAGCGACGAGGAGTGTCCTTGTCTGCGTTGGAAGGTGGCGGGGAGGCGGATGTGCTAGCAGCGGGAGCTTGCTGAGCAAAGAGTTTTGTACCGGTTACGTACAGGACTATCGCGGCGATCTTCCCAACAAAATTCCGTCGAGCGTTGATGCCCATTTGGTTTCTCCTTTATTTCCCCGCGCACCTGAATGATGTGACAGCCGTACTCCTCCACATCGTCCACGAGCTTTGCGTCATCGGGTTCTAGCGACTGCCGCCGAAGGAAACGCGTTCTATCCGTCATTCTCCCAATCCTCAACAGGTATCCTTGATCTCAACCTGGGCAGAATTGTATCCGACACCGGGTGAGAGCACACTTCTGAGGTACGGGCAGCAAAATGTACTGATCCAATGTGCCTTAGCTAAGGAGGAGGGGTCACGATCTGTCAGTCGACGTAGACTTGCAAGGGGCGTCGCAACTTAAAGAGAATGTCCCTGACGGCGTTAGCATCTTCGTGATGCCACCAGATCGCAAGGAATTGGAATGGCGGCTTCGGCATCGCGGGTTGGATGCAGAAGATGTCATCCAGAACCGATTGGAGCGATCTAGCTGCGAAAGGAGAATCGCTCCAACTACGATTATGTTCTCGCACACAAGCGGCTTGAAGACCGTGTCGATGAGTTCCGCGAAATTGTGATCTCAGAGCGAAAACGGCGCTCCGACTAGGGCGCAACGTGGATACCTGTTCGGACCGCCTTCTTTGAGTTTGCTCGCAAGCTGACGTAACCAGGCAGTTACGCTCACCGAGTATCGGCCGACCTTCGGGCAAGGGTCCAAACGCGCTATCGCAACAGTTAGCGTTTTCCTACCACCAACCATATCTCGCATCCACTCGTTCGTCCCACCAGCTCTTGTGAAAATATTCTGGGTCACGTCGATATTCGCGCGACCCAGAATGTCCGGCAGCACCTCACATCTTGCGCCTTCGCGCAGCATGGCTGGAAGGCATGGTACGGAAGCTCAGAAACTGCCTTTAGCGTTGGATCGCGCAGTGTGCGGATTTCGGCGAAAGCTTGGAAACTTTCGCCGCAGGCACAGTGATTTTCGGAAGCGTACCTACGACGTCTGCAACCGTCTTGCCCTGGTCTTCGTTTACCGGGGTTGCCAGAAAGGAGTGGACGATCGTTCCCGCGTGCGGCCCGGCCATCTCCACCGCCATACCCGCGATTTGTCCGCTCTCATTGATGTTGCTAGCCGAGATTACGTAGAGGTTAGAGGTAGCGGGAAATAGCTGGTTAAGGTCGAACATCCTCCCCTTCTCCCAGATGAGGCCGTGGGACCAGTTGCCGCTGGAGTCGAAGGAGCTTCCCACCACCTGGCCCCGGTTGTTGATGCTGGTGGCAAAAGCGGCAGCATCTCCCGGCAGAAGGACGCCAAGACTTCTGACTGTATTGTTTTCCCAAATAGCGGCCAAGGCTGTGCCCTCAGAGTTGACGGCTTGCCCAACAATTTGGTTGTGGCCGTTAATGGCGTAGGCTATGGCGCCCGGAGTTCCGAGGTCCGGAAGCGGGATGGCACTGCCGTTTTCCCACAGAACGGCGAAATTCACTGCGATGCAGGTTCCCGAGTAGCCTACGGCTTGGCCTTGATTGTTGATGCCGAATGCGACCCCATCTGGATCGTTTCCGATCGTAAAAAGAGGTTGGGCTTTTTCTTTGCCTTCGACTTTCTCCCACAACACCGGCTGGTCAACCCGATTATTCATGATGGCAGGCCCACAGGTGGAGTCCACCATACCATTTTCTGCATATCCTACGACTTGTCCGCTGTTATTGATGGCACTGGCTTGCCCGTTATTGCCGCCCAGCGTCGGGAGAGCATGCATGACGCCGTTTTGCCAAAGGAAGGGAAGACACGTAGCGTGTGTGCCAAAACCGCAGAGGTCTTCGCCATTCGGATCTAAAACAGATGTTTCGGACATCCCGACGGCTTCCCCGGGATCGTTGATTCCGTTCCAATTGATCGAACTGTTCTTTCCTCCAAGCGTGCCGAGTGGGAGGTTGAGATCGCGGATGCTGATCCTCACCGTGCCTGCCACGGCCGGGAAGCGGGTGGAAATGGCGGAATGATCCAGGAGCTGATCCATAGTCAGCGTCCAGCCGTAATTATTGAGCCCCATGGCCATGCCCAGGTTGTCAGGGTGCTGGACGCCCAAATCCTGAATTTTGTAGCGCGCTTGCGCGACCGCATTGCTGAAGCAACCCAGAACCATCGCCGTAACCGACAGTATCCAGAAATTGCCCAACTGCCGAATCGTCCTTACCGACTGCGTGCTCATATCCTGTTTTCCTCTCGCAAATCGTGATGCCGATGTGACTGACGATTTCCGCCATGTTCCATTCGGCGCTCTGCCAGTTAATTTGCTATTGAGAGCAGAGGCTCACAACTTCACAAACTCCTGCCGAGCGACTATTGAGGGAGCATGTCGTGTTCCATGATCACAATGATTACGGGAGACAAACGTCCGGACACTTCGAACTACGCAAGATAGGGACGGACTGACAGTATTATGGGACGATCGCGAAATGACCCCACGACGTTTTCTCCAGATTTCCATATACACAAGGGAGGAATTTATGGTTCCATACATACTGGTTGGTATTTTTGTAGCATCCGAAACATGGAAACTACGTCGTGCAATCCTGAGAGGCGCGGAGCGCTTGTCGACGGTAAACGTCGCTATCCGTGCCTTGACAATAATCTCCATTAGAACCACAATGTGTAGATAACATGCTTGGCGAGTTTGAGTACCTCACGCTCACCGCGTCCACGCGCTTGGGCGAACACGCTTACGGGGCGGCGATCCGAAAAGAGATCGAGCACGCAACTTTGCATCGTTGCTCAATCGGAGCACTCTACACGACCCTTGATCGTTTGGAGACGAAGGGTTTAATTAAGACGTGGATGGGGGATCCGACGCCGCAACGAGGCGGCAGACCCAAGCGTATGGTGCGCGTTACTGCGAGTGGCGTCCGCGCTGCGAGCGCTTTTTATGCTGCAGTGAGGCGAATAAGCGAGGGTGTTTCATGGGAGACGCACCGATCCGCGGTCCGCTGCTGACGCAAGCCTGCTGGAAGCTGGTCGAGATCTTGTCCCGAATGCTGGACGCCGACGAACGTCTGGCAGTGGGTGGAGATCTGGAGGAGTCCGGCGAAACAGGCCTTCAGGCTGTCCGGGATGTGCTTGGTTTGGTCGTCCGTCGACAGGCAGCGTTGTGGAAAAATTGGCGGCCTTGGCTGGCCCTTGTTGGATTGATTGGGCCGGTCAGCATACTGCTAAGTCTAGGCTGCGTATGGCTTCGTGGAGCTTACGATTTAAATCTGTGGGTCATTCGGAACCGTCGAGACATCGCCCCAACCATCCTCTCGCAAATCGGCTTGTCGGTACGCCACGGCGTCGTGCTTTTGGCCCTTAGCTCCTTGCTGCTGTTTTGCTGGTCGTGGGCCGCAGGTTTTGTGCTGGGAGCCATGTCCCGCCGCACCATCTGGTTCAATGGGATCTTGTTCTGTCTTGCGTTGTTGTTCTTGGGTTCTCAGCTTAACCGCCCGTATCAGGATGGCGCCTATCAATATAGTGTCGACGGCTGGCCTCTTCCGCTGGTGTTTTATACCGCGATACTCCCGCTGATACTGCAGACAACTTTGATATTGCTTCCTTCTCTGTGGGGTATGCATCAAGGTCTCCAGCCCCCGAGCCGTTTGCTGCAGGCAATTCTGTGGGTTGTCGCGGTCGTGATCGCCCTGTCTGTGGGGAGTTGGTTCTGGCGGTGGCCTTTTAACGTTAATTGGCAAATGCGAGTGCTGCTGCTTGCTGTGTATTGGCCAATTGGCTATTTGGCGGTGACCGAAATCGGAAGGCGCTGGCGCCACGGGATTGGTTCGATTTAGCGTCGGGAAAATACGCGGGCGTCTAGTACATTCACTGCAGCCAGCCTTGACGTTAATTCCTAGCTGTCGCAACAGGCGATTTCACTCTTTGACCCGGCTGTGAAGATACAGACTTTTGCAAAAGCAGTGGCACCCGACAGTCGGTGTTGCGGTATCATCTTCCCCATGTTCACCAGGATTTACCCTCTGCTGCTCTTACTGGTGAGTGGAGCTTCCGCCCAGCAAGCCCCTAATCTGCGTGTTCAGTCGAATGTGGTGATCGTACCGACTCTGGTGAAAGATGCAGAAGGCCATGTTGTTTACGGCTTGACCCAAAACGATTTCGTGATTGAGGATGATGGCGTAGAACAGGCCGTTTATTTGGACGAGTCTGCAGAGTCCGAGCCA
>DATNKA010000011.1:0-2462 GCA_035603655.1 Candidatus Acidiferrales bacterium
ATCCATTCCCGCGAGTACATCGTTCCCCGACACTTGGCAGAGCCGCAGTGGCAGGGCGCAGGGTCATCGTCGTCGTACAGGTTGTAGTCCCAAAGCAGCTCTTCTCCGGCAGCGATGTTGCGGATGGCAAGAATCCACACACGATTCTTGAGCTCATCGACCTCGCAGTTGGGATCGCAGGAATGATTCAGGTAGGCGCCCATCCCTTCGCCGTCGATGACCGTCTTGCCGTCTTCGAGCCCATACAGATAAGTACGCGCCGCGCCGTCGTACAAGCGATTGGCCTCCTCGGGACTCAGCCGCGGACCTGAATATTCAACCACGCGGGAACCTTTGCGAATGGGCGCGGTGGTAAATACACCGGCTGCGTGAATGCGTGAGGGACGGATGACCAATGCCATCCAACTAATTTCGCACGGCCGGGAGCTTTGAAGGAAGTCGAAAAGTTGGAAAAGGAATTTCTACCGCCGCTGGCGCGGTGTTATGGAGCAGCACGGTACCATTTTCGCATTTGTGAGTATCGCGTCTACGGATCGTAAACCGAGCTGCCATAGCCCTGTTTGCGGGCGGAATCCTGCATATCGTCTAGGCGCCTTTTCTGGTCTTCCAGTTGAGCCCGCATCCGTTCCACCTGCTGCTGTTTTTCTCTCTGTCGTTCATTCCAACCCACGCAATTGGCAACGCAGTTTGCCGGAGCAAAACGGATGGACTCATTCAGTTCATCCACCTGACCTTGCAGGGATGCTATCTGATTTTTCTGGGCCAGAATCTGCGACTTCCAGTGCTCGGCTGGCTGCTTTGGACCGCTTGAGGTCGCAGGTTGCGCCGTCCGTTCCCCACCATTCGCCCTCGTTGCCGTGGACACATCAGGCCGCTCTGGAATTTGTTCGTTGGTAATAACCTTGGACGATTTGGCTTCCTTGCCCGGCGCGCTCTTTGACTGTTCTTTTTGCTGGCGCTGCTGGCGCGCCAAGTCGCCCAGAGAAGGCGCATCCTGGCCGTTGGCCACGGCGGAGATCAGCGAAATCGCTGCGGTGAAAAGCAGAAACATCCTGCGTTGTGCGCCCATTGCAAAACCCCTCTCCGCAAATGGTATCCGCAAACGAGTACTGAACCAGCGTTACGAATGGGGCATGAACGTCCGGTGCACAAGAAGCAGGCTATATAGAGGTCAACCCGTTGTTTTTTCAGGTTGGCCGACAGCGCTTCCCGCCCCCAGGCGCGGACCGAGGATAGCTATGGCGCAACCATGCTTTGTCCATGAATCCATAAGCCGCCTCGCTATTTCCCGGCGTACTCGCCGATGAGACTGTCGAGCTTTGCCAGGAGTGCGCCATTTCCTTGTCGCGGATAGTCCGCCAGTTTTTCCCGGTATAGCGGGAGATTGTAGAGGAAAGATTCCACCCGTTCTTTGTTCAACTCTTCCCAATACGCTCCGTAGCCCATTTTCGCCAGCCAGTGGGCGTTAAAGATTTGTTCGAACTGGTGCTTCACGGGAACCGCCAGATACGGCTTTCCCAGATGCAAGGCTTCCGTGACCAGCGAAAACCCGGAGTTTGCTACGATGGCCTTGGCGCTGGTGAGGTCGCGCATGAATCCCTCCAGCGCAGGTTTTTTATAGACCACGTTCCCGTATTCTCCATCCCGGCCGAAACCGTAGGCAACAAAGCGGCCTCGCGCCGCGGCTAACGCTTTCGCCAGTGACGGTGCGGGCGAAGTGACATACACCAGCACATGCTCTCCTTGCGTAGGCGCGGCCTCAAGAATCTGTTGTCGCAACAGCGGGGGAAACAGAAAGGTGTTTCGCTTTTTCAGCGGTGCGGAGAAAAAAGAAATAACCAGGTACGCATCGGCGTGCGGAGTCATCAGCTTCGTCACCAGCTTCGCAGCTGCCGCGTCGCTCCGGTACTGCGGCGGATAGGAAACGACCGCATTGGTGAGGCAATGCTGATTATCGATCGAAATGACGGGCAGCCCCATCCTGTGCGCCACGTGGCAGCTCAAAGGCTCGAAGTCAGTGATCACGAGGTCTATCTTCCAAGTCGCGATCAGGTTCTTGAGCCGATTTGCGCTCTTCGCCGCCTGCGGAACCGTTATTAGGTTTTTGGCGATGGTGCGCTTGTAACGCACACGATTGTTCACATAGGCAAAGCGGAAACCAAAGATCTCCGTGACGTCAAACTGATCTCTGAGGTTCTCCATCCCGCGGTCAAATGATGCAACATGCAGCGTATGCCCTTGCTCCTGGAGATGGGTGAGAACTTCCTTCGAGCGCGTGGCGTGGCCGGCACCTTCGCCGTTGACTCCATAAAGGATGTTGGCCATAAGTCAAACGAGTATACGGGAGGAACGAACGGGAGTGGCGCTCGCGATAAGGCTAGAACACTGGCAGGGCGCCATCCCAGAGAGCCGATTGCCCGTGATCGCCGGCGCGAGGTGAATCTGCAACAGTACGCGCCGGC
>DATNKA010000012.1:0-3472 GCA_035603655.1 Candidatus Acidiferrales bacterium
CGAGAGAAACTTTCCATGTATCCTTGCGCTACTCTTTTCCAGATCGTCTCCCGCGAAAACAAATAAGCTCGCTTCCGCATGGCGTGGCGTATCGCGGGCGTGTCCAGGAGTTCGACCGTTTTTTGTGCAATAGCATCGGAATTTTGAAATGGAACCAGCGCGCCCCTACGGTCGTCCAACAATTCGATCGCGTGCCAATATGGAGTCGAAATGATGGCCTTGCCCGCTCCCAGGGCAAAAGCAAGCGTTCCGGAAACCACCTGCGCCTCATGCCGGTAGGGAGTAATGTAAATGTCTGCAGCGCCAATAAACTCGACCATTTCTTCCGGACTGACAAACCGGTCGTGAAAAATGACCTGCGATTCCACTCCCACTTCCTTGGCCAACGCCTGCAGATACGCTCGATACTGATCACCCTCGCGACGAAGAATGTGAGGATGCGTGGCGCCCGCGACCAAGTAGACGACATTCTTGTGCTTGGACAAAATTTGCGGCAGCGCCTTTATGACGTTCTCGATCCCCTTGTTCGGCGAGAGCAGACCGAAGGTCAGCAGAACTGCCTTCCCTTCGACGCCGAATCTGTCCTTAAAGAAATTGGGATCGAGGAACGGCAGATCCGGCACTCCATGCGGAACCGTGTCGATCTTGCTGCCAGGAATCCGAAAAACTTCTTGCAGAATTTGGGATGAGAGCTGGCTCATTACAACGAGACGATCCGACAACTCTGCGATGTCTTCCATGACCGCCAGTTGGTCAGGATTTGGTTCGCGCAACACTGTGTGCAGGGTGGTCACCACCGGCATCTTAAGGCCGCGTAGCAGGTGCAGGATATGGCTTCCGGCCGCACCGCCGAAGATCCCATACTCGTGTTGCAGACACACCATGTCAATATTGTTGAAGTTCAGGAAGGCGGCCGCATCTTGATAGGACTTCACGTCCTCCTGCGCGATTGACCAGCGCACCCGTGCCGGATAGTCATACCCCTGTTCCGTATCATTTACGGGAAGCGCCATCAGTCGAGCCGTTCCGTACTCAGAGGAAATAGCGTCGCACAGGTCAGTGGTGAAGGTGGCGATGCCACAATGTCGGGGAAGATAGTTCCCGATCACCGCGATGCGACTAGGCAGCGACGGTTTCGCTTGCAATCGGGCGCGCGCCGCGGAAGTACCTACCCGCACCCTCGGTCGGGGACTGATAACTTCTAACGCGCGATTTGGAAAGATCGTGTTTGATATTGCCATTTGCCCTATCGTGGTGAGAACACTTACCGCAAGAGGTCCTCGTCAAGGCGGGCCGCAAGCAGGCGCTGAGGATTGGATTGAAGTTTGTCTCTTGTGAGTATTCTATGAAAGTGGACTTGTGGACTGATCAAAATTGATCAGCCTATTTCCCTGCGATGGTTCACCATGTGGCTGTGAAGGCCAAGAAAGACCAAGCCATGTCCGTCCGTTGCCCCACCTGCGGCGCCAAGCCGGGAGAAAAGTGCGAACTCAGTAGTGGGCAACCGCGCACCGCGCCGCATCGAGATCGGCGCTTAGCATCTTCGGACAATAACGGTGAGTCTGATTAACTGTGCTGCAATGCCCGCCGCACCGCAGTGTCGTCTAGGTAGCAACTCTTCTGCAGATGCCGAGAGTGCGCTGTTACAACGGTATAGCGCACTCCCAGAAAGCGCTTGGCTACGATCGCGGTGACTTCGAGGCTGTTGAAGTCTTGCTTTCTTACTTTTTCCAAGATCCGCTGCAGTGCGCTCTGGATTTTCTTCGCTCCAAGAGCACCGAAGAACATCCCTTTAACTTCACCCGCCATGAAAAAGAAGTTCCAGCCCGCGGCATGGATCCTACGATCGAGGACGAAGCCATCCAGCACGTTGACCAGACTCCAACTTCCCGAGCAGGGTTCGCTTTCCAGCCCCAAGGACTGCATGGTTACCGGCCACTTCTTCATGAGAATAGATCCAACCTGTACGGTTGCCGGCATGAATCCTCCTAAGACTACTTCTATTGCTAATCTTTTTCTGGAGCCCCTAGAAGAAAGAAAGTGCTCAGAGGTTTTGGAACCATCCTTGTGCGGATGCCCGTGCTCTTCGAAGCAGCCTCTTAGATTCCCTGATCTTTGGTTCGAATACTGTACAAAATTGCTCACTTGCCAAAGCCCCGAATCCGTCACTTTTATGAAATTGGTTTCCCTCTCAGGAATATAATTGCTGATCATGAGACCCTCTGGAGCCCTCAGGAAGAATCGCGAATTCGACTCCGACATCTTTCTGGCGACCATTGGCGATGGCAGGAAGATCTTGTCCTTTTCGAGAAAAGAAATGATCTTCGCCCAAGGAGACGGCGCGGATGCCGTCTTTTACGTTCAAAAGGGTAAGGTGAGGCTCACGGTCGTATCCCACGCGGGGAAGGAAGCAACCATCGCGATCGTCGCTGAAGGGAATTTCTTTGGCGAGGGCTCACTCGCAGGTCAGCTGCTTCGGATGGGCTCCGCAGCGGCCATGACAGATTGCGAGATTCTTCGCATCGATAAAAAAACCATGATCGATGCCCTGCACCGCGAGCCCGCGTTTTCTGAGATGTTCGTCGCGTACCTGTTGGCGCGCAATATTCGTTATGAAGAAGACCTGGTCGACCAACTGTTCAACTCGAGCGAAAAGAGATTGGCACGTGTGCTTCTATTGCTGGCTCATTTCGGCAAAGAAGGTGTTCCGGAGACCGTCGTCCCCAAAATCAGTCAGGAAACCTTGGCAGAAATGGTTGGAACCACTCGGTCACGCGTCAGCTTCTTCATGAATCGCTTCCGCAAGTTGGGCTTCATTCACTACGCCGGCGGCACAGAAGGCGCCTTGCAGGTTCACAGCTCCCTACTCAATGTAGTTCTGAACGATTGAGCGTTAGCATCGCTCGCATCGAGCCCGAAACAACTCCTATAAGCGAAGGCGGATATGCCGGTTGTTCCTTGTCCTAATATCATTGCCTTACGTCTTTCCGCTCAGTTGAACTATTCTGAGCGGCTTGCCGCACTCCAAACAAAATGGCTGAGCTCGAGGAGTGATCAATCCGCAGGACGGACACATCCTTTGTGATCCCAATTCCTGAGCCACGGGCTTCAGAATCCTGAACAACCTGGTGAATGAATCCAGGATCAGGGCCAAACGATTGCGTAGGCTACGAGCCATTGATCTTCCAAGGTTCCTTCTCGCGATCTGTTGATCCAGCATTGCTCTTCGCGCCTGACATCTCTCCCCACTCTTAAAGATCGCACAAATCAATCTTGACAGGCCGAAGCGAACCACGCTGTGCCAGATTGCTCATATTGCCCGAAAGCCTTTTCGCCTCTTAAGTAGAGCTCGACTGCGGTATATCGATTGCAGCCGCAAGGTGAGCAATTCAGACCAGCTATTGTTTATCCTTATCGGAGATCATAACCTTGGAGACGAGCACCACCTCTCTCTCTTTCAGGTCCTCTGAAC
>DATNKA010000013.1:0-6117 GCA_035603655.1 Candidatus Acidiferrales bacterium
CGACGAGCAATTGATAATCAGTGTTCCTCACGAACGCGAAGTAAAACTCAAGAGTCAAACGATCCAGCCTACGACACGCGAGGAAAATGGCCTCCGTATTTACACGTGGAAAATGTCGAATCTCAACAGCGTGAGTGGGGAGGAACAAAAGAAAGCCCAGAGTTACGATGCGATTCGCGGATTACTCCCGCCGCCAGATGTGCTAATCAGTAGTTTTCGCACATGGGAAGAAGTGGGCCAATGGTATGACAGTCTGCAGCAAGAAAAGATTCAGACGTCACCCGAGGTAAAAGCCAAAGCGGAGGAGCTGACCAAGGGCCTTTCGGATGACGATGCCAAGCTACACGCCATTTACAACTATGTCAGTTTGCGCTATCGCTATGTGGCGATTTCCTTTGGCATCGGCCGCTATCAACCTCATTCGGCGCCGGAAATTCTCGGAAACCAATACGGCGACTGCAAAGACAAGCACACACTGCTGGCAGCTTTACTGAATGTTGTCGGAATCCGAGCGTATCCGGTCTTGATCAGTGCCCAGACGGCAGTGGATGAAAACGTACCCTCGCCTGGACAATTTAACCATGTCATCAGCGTGGTAGCGAAAGGGAACACACTCTCTTGGATGGATACAACACCGGAAGTGACGGCGATGGGGTACTTGATGTATCCACTGCGTGGGAAACCCGCCCTGGTCATCTTGCCGGACAAAGTTGCGTTCCAAACCACGCCAGCCGATCCTCCGTTCGCCAACGCACAAACTGACACAATTACTGCGAAACTCGAAGCCGATGGCACGCTGCACGCGCATGTGGAGGCCTTACATCGCGGCGACAATGAACTCTATTTCCGGCATGCCTTTCGCCGATGGCCTGAGTCACAGTGGAAGGATCTTGGCCAGCAAATCGCTTACGGAGCGCGTCTGGGTGGAACCATCAGCAACGTAAAAGCCAGTTCACCGGAACGGACGGAAGAACCTTTTTCCGAAGCGTATGACTACAGTTTGAAAGATTTCTCCGAAGGCGATAAGCACCGATTCGTCGTTCCGCTCCCACCTATGGGTATTCCAGAGGTCAAGGATGAGGACCTAAATCGGAAGACTCCCCTCTGGCTCGGCTATGCGGGCGAGTTGCAGTACGAATCGCGAGTGGAATTGCCCAAGGGATGGTCCGTCACGCCGCCAGCTCCAATAGACTTGAAAGAGAGCTTTGCCGATTACCATGCGGCTTCTGAAGTGCAAGAAGGCATCTTAATAACTAAGCGGCGTTTGCTACTAAAAGCAAGTGACGTGACGCCTGATCAGCTAACGCGTTACAAGATATTCCAAAAAGTGATTTCAGACGATCACAACACCTACACTTTCCTGCGAGTATCTGCTGACGTTGCGGCAACCGGTCCTGCAGTGAGTCCCTCAGAGGGTGTCGAGTGGGCAGGGGACCTAATAAGGCAGAGCCTTAGACAGCTTCCGGGCAGTTCCAATTTGGAGGCGCTTCAAGCCGAACAAGATGCCCAGAAGTCAATACGGACGAAGGATTACACGTCTGCAACCACAGCTCTGAAGCACGCTGTTGCGCTCGACCCGACTTTTTCCCGTGCTTGGATTCAGTTGGGCGCGATCTATTATTGGGGAACGGGAGAAATGAGTTCGTCTCTTAATGCTTTTCAGAGAGCTGTCGACGCCGACCCGAAGCAGATTGTTCCCTACAAGATCCTGGCCTTCACGTACATCGGCCTCGGGAGACCGGACGATGCGAATGCCACCTGGCAGAGATTAAGGATCATTGCTCCCGCTGATCGTGATCTCGCGTTAAATTTCTCCATCAGCACGTCCAAGGCCGCAAGTCAGTTGGGGAGCAAGAGCTTCAGCGACACGAGGCTGGTCTCGTCAGTTAATCCGTCAACTTTAGGGGAAGCTGTCACGTTTACAGCAATCGTTGTCCCGCAGTTTAGCGGCACGCCCACCGGAGAAGTGACTTTCAAGAACGGGGCGCAGATGCTGGGCTCGGCGAGCATCAGCCACGGCAACGCCACCTACACCACCACACAGTTGGCTGTGGGCACCGACTCCATTACTGCGGTGTATAGCGGGAGCAGTTCATTTTTCCCTAGCACTTCAAATGCGCTGAGCCAAGCGGTTAACTCAGCAAGCGCGTTGGCCGCACAAGGGCCCGCCCGCCCGGGAGAGCTACTACGCCAGAGCCGGACGCAGCTTCCTGGCAGTTCTAATTCGGAAGCTCTTCAAGCAGAGGAAAATGCCCGCAAGTCGACGCAGACGAAGGATTCCACGTCCGCGATTACGGCTCTCAAGTATGCAGTTTCACTTGACGCGAACTTTTCCCGCGCTTGGATTGAGTTGGGCTGGGTGTATGCCGCCAGCAAAGACAAGAGCTCAGCCCTGAATGCTTTTCAGAAAGCTGTCGATGCCGACCCAAAGCAGGTTGTGCCGTACAAAATGCTGGCCCTCATGTACATGGACCTCGCGGACAGAGATAACGCGATTGCCACTTGGCAAAAATTGCAAAGCATCTCGCCCGGCGATCGCGATCTCGCGTTATACCTCGGCGCGATCTACTTGGAGCAGAAGCGTTACTCGGACGCGGCGTCACTCTTCGAGTCGGTAGCCAAGGCGAGCCCCACCGACGCCTTTGCGCAAATGAGTCTCGGGATAGCCCGCTTGCGTTCCCACAACACGGATCAGGGGCTTGACGCATTGCGCAAAGCATTGGAAATCGACTCCGGGGCAGAAATGCTCAACAATGTGGCATATGAGATGGCTGGGGCCGGTACGAACCTCCCCGACGCCCTCAGTTACTCGCAGCGGTCCGTGAAAGAAGTGGAAGAGCGATCACAAAAGGTGGATCTTGAGAACATACAGAAAGCGGACTTACTACTTCCCTTCACGATCTACCAATACTGGGACACCCTTGGCTGGATCTACTTCAAGATGGGCGATCTGGCACGGGCAGAGATCTACCTGAACTCAGCCTGGCAACTCGGACAGGACGGCGTCGTGGGGGATCACCTCGGGCAGGTGTACGAAAAGGAGCAAAAACTACCTGCAGCACTTCACACGTACAAGCTTGCGCTCGAAGCGTATCCCCGGCTGGAAGAAACCCCGGAGCGCATACGCAAGCTCACCGCATCCGCTCCAGTTCCCGCGAACGGGATGGGTTCTGGTGAAGAATTGAAGCTGATGCGTACCGCCAAACTTCCCGCGATCATCAAGGAAACGGCGAGTGCAGACTTCGACGTGCTGCTTGTGGCCAGCGGAAAGATAACAAAAGCAAATTTTCTCCGGGGGTCCGAACTGCTGCGCCTTGCAGGAGAGAGCCTGGAGAAAGCCCTTTTCGAAGAGCCATTCCCATCAAACTCGACGGCGCGCCTGGTCAGAAGAGGTGCGCTTTCCTGTTCCGACACCGGCTGCAGTTTCGTGTTTTATCCACCCTCGGACGCTGTTGCCGCTGCCATTCCTTCCTCAGACAATCCGCAGGCCGGACAGGTCCCGAGGCAGTGCGGTTTCTCGACCCCAGAGACTCAACTCAAGGTGTCTCTAGGCAAGGTGTCCCAAGGCAACTTAGTCCACAGAGTTGAGCCCGAGTATCCGCCAGCCGCCAGACAGGGGCACATCCACGGCACAGTCGTGTTGTGCGGCACAATTGCCAAGGATGGAGCACTTCGGAATCTGCGTGCATTTTCAGGCCCGGAGGAACTGATCCCCTCCGCGATGAGGGCTGTCGAGCAATGGCGCTACCAGCCATATCTATTGAACAATGAACCGGTAGACGTGGATTCTGAGATTCATGTGGACTTCAGATTGAGCCGGTAAGAAAGATACCTCCGAGCGCATAAGCGATTCACCAGCAAGAACCGCCAGGTCCACCCTCCGCACGTTTACTCATTCGTTACTATGAGAGCGGACTTTCTTTCTCCTACCTCCTGCACGTTCGTTGGTACGGTCAGCCTCGGACAATACCCTCAATACACGCCACTCCTTTTCATATCCCAATGGTCGGACTTTGTGTTAAACCCGGCCGGGGATGACGTATCGGAGACTTCGGCACTCGCGAAAACGTGACCAATGTCTGCTTTCCAAAACTGACCCAGGCAATCTCTAAGCAGAGTCTCAAAATGCGGATCTGCTAAGGTATCTCCGCAAGGGGCGTCACCGGGGATGGGCACGCGGAGGCGGGGCAGCGATTGTGACTACTGTTTGGGAATCGCTCCGCGAAGTATCGTGACGACCTGCTCGACGGTCCGGTTGGCGGCATCGATCACAATATGCTCGCGGTTCCATGGGCGGTAGTCTCGTGAGACTACCTCTTGCCAAGTAAGGAACCGCGTTCTGGGAATGTCGGATATGCGCGTTTCCACCCGATGCTGATGTTCTTTGGTGTCTGAACAGGTGACCTCGATTTCAACGGCAGATACCTGGGCACGGTTCGCGACTTCGACCCACGCATCGCAGGACAGCGGAATAGGATTCACTGAGTCTGCAATCACTGTCCTGCCGATACGGAGATTGTCCGCGGCGACTGCGTTGCCGACACGATAGCCAGCATCGTTGATTGGTGAGCTGAGTATCCCTGAATCCAAAATCGCCTCCTCGATAGAATCGATACGCACATGAACTGCACCTAGCTGGCGGGCAAGTTCTCGCGCAATGGTCGTCTTTCCAGTACCTGGCAGGCCACCAAGGATGATGAGCATAAGTGAGTTCCGATTATATTCTTGGCTCCATCGCTCCTTCGATAAAGCCCGGTTTGTCGATCCGAAACTGATCCGCCATCTTCCAAGCCCGTAGTCAGACCTGGAACTACGACGGCTGGCCGATAGCTTTGAGCTAGAGTGATGGCTCTTCCCGCCAGTACAGCGGGGCATTCGTTGAATGAATTGCAGACAAACTTTCTAAGGATTAAAAACTTTTGAAGAACCAGCTAAGCGTAACCACTTGGTAAATACCGCGGAGTTGGCTGCATCCGTACCCCGCGCGGGCGGGCTGGCCGGGTGTCGAACGAGGGGAAAACGCTACACGCCCGTGCCTTAGAATGTCGAGTGATGTAGTAGGGAATGCGCGGTGTGGGGCGGGTGTTCAATGGCGATTTATCGCCAATTGACAAGTTATGATGTGTCAGTAGCCGACACCTGTATGGCACATCCCGATCTGAACGAACTATTGAACGCGCTTCTTTCAATGGCTGAGATGCTGCTGACGAAACAGGGCGAGTTTCTCCCGATTGGCGCAGTTATGTTGTCGGATGGTGAAATCCGGCACGTCCACGGAAAGATCGAGGGCGACGACTATCCGGGTTCGCAGCCGTTGATCGACCTATTGACCGAGACCTTCCAGAAGGAAGCTGCGAGGGGCAAGGCTCGCGCCGCCGGAATATGTTATGACGTTCTAACTGTTCCACCCGGTAACGACCAGAAGCAGGATGCCATCTGTTGTGGCCTTGAACACTGTCTCGGTGAGGCCGTCGATGTGTTTAAGCCTTACGTCAAGAAAGAAGATGGCAATTTCCAGTACGGCGAAATCTTCGCTGTCAAACGGACGCAGCAGTTCTTCTGCCAGATACCGCGCGGTTAATTCACAACTGCTGTAATCAGGCATCTCTTACAATGCCGGCGCTGTCCAGTACTTGTTTTTGCTTTTTTCCCACACTGCTCCATCCACTCAGAGATGAGCGCCATTTCGCTCTCGTAGAAATAAGTGCCATATCAACCCAAGGCTCGCTCGTAATCAGTTCAGGTCAGAACTCGGTCCGACCCATGCATCTCTTCGGTCACAACTTCGATCATGATTACTACTTCGAACTCCTCCGTTAAGGAGGAGCGGGCTGCCCATTCAGTTACTCGATGTTCTACTTCACACCATCGCCTGATTCGAGCTTGCCCGCGTGCGAACCGAACTTTCTTAACTGCTCGTAATCCCATCCCTTGCGCCACATCCAGTAGAGAGCGATAGCCAGTCTCCGCGCCATCGCCACCTTGGCGATTTTCCTTCCGCGCCTCATCGTCAAATGGACATACTTATTGCGCCATTCTGGAATGCTGCGCGCTGCAACTTGGGCCGCTTCCACCAGCAAGAAGCGCAATATCGAACTCCCTTGCTTCGTGATATGG
>DATNKA010000014.1:0-4311 GCA_035603655.1 Candidatus Acidiferrales bacterium
CTCCTCCTACAAGGCGGCTCCGAAGGACCTACCTTCATCTTTCGTACAGCATGACGATTTCTCGTCTTCTTGACACAATCACCTCCATCAGGTTGAGTAGAGGACTTGCACCTCCTAGCTGTCGAACATGCTCGGCACACAAAAAAAAGCGGCCGATGTCGGCCGCCCTTCAAACGCTACACGATGATACCGCCTGCTACTGTTTGTTCTCCGCTCTGCTATTGTGAGGCGCCGAAAAGAATCGGGCTCACCATGGTTTCAATCGTGGCAGCGATCTCCTCGGCGGGGACACGGTTCGGAGACTGAAACCAGCGGCGCGCGGCTCCAAAAACGGCCCAGGCCGCGGTGGTCGCGGGCAGCGACGCGTCCGCACCTGGAGCCATCCCATGATGGGCAAGTCCTTCCTTGAACATATCCTCAACGATAGGAATGATCGAGCCTTCGAGCGCCATCCGCGACAACTGAGTGGGACAGCCTGTGCTCTCCACAAGATAGTCGCACACGCCGAGTGCAATGGCGCGCAATGCTCCATTGCAGTCGGTAAACGTTATGGCTCGGCGCTCGATCAGATCGCGGAAGCGGGATTCCGTCATGGCCTGCAACAACGCGTTTTTGTCCGCATAGTGCAGGTAAAAGGTGGCCCGGTTCAACGTGGCTTCGTCAGCGATCTCCTGCACAGAGACGTCTTCGAACTCCTTTTTCATCAATAACCTGGCTAGTGCGTCCATCAGCATGCGCCGGCTGCGCACAATGCGCGGATCCGTCGTTTCGGTCTCGGGTTGGAGAAGCTGGGCCATTTCTATATTGATGAAAGCATACCTGTTTACGGACCAAAGCGACAGTTGTTTATTTTCTTTGAATCGACATATGTCGTCTATTCATCATATGTCGTGCAGGAGGAATTCTCAATGTCGACGCTGCTTCACATCGATTCCAGCCCGCTCTACGGCCGGTCAGTCTCGCGTGAGCTGACGGCTGCGTTCGTGACTCAATGGAGGACTGCGCACCCGGATGGAAAGGTCATTGACCGAGACCTCAACGCAACGGCCATGCCGCCAATCAATGCGGAATGGGTCGGTGCCGTCTACACGCCGGAACAAGCGCGCACTCCCCAGCAGAAGGAATTGCTCTCGCTCTCCGACTCGCTGCTCGCCGAATTGGAGCAGGCGGATGAGTACGTCATCGGAGTGCCGATGCATAACTTTGGCGTGCCTTCGGTTCTCAAGCTCTGGATTGACCAGATTGCGCGCGTGGGCAGGACCTTTTCCTACAGTGAGCAAGGGCCGAAGGGCCTGATCACCGGCAAGAAGGCAACCTTCATCATCGCAACGGGTGGGATCTACGACACCCAGACGCGGATGGCCTCGTTCAATTTCGTAGAGCCGTATCTGCGGTCCGTATTTGGTTTTCTTGGCGTGACAGACGCGACCTTCCTCACTGCAGGTGGGACCAGCGCGCTGAACCAGGGGAAGGACCGGAACACATTTATCGCACCCCACCTTCAAGCCGTGCAGACGCACGCGCAGATCTTCTAGGAGAGGACACTCATGAAAACTACTTCAATTGTTGCTCGCTATTTACTGGGCCTGATGTTTACGGTCTTTGGGTTGAATGGATTTCTCAACTTTATCCACCAGCCGCCGCCCACGAATCCGCTGGCGTTACAGTTTTTTGGCGCCATCGTCGCATCGCACTTTGCCGCGTTCTTCTTCGCGGGGCAGGTGTTTGGTGGGCTGTTGCTGCTCTTCGGCCGATTCGTGCCACTTGCGCTGACACTGCTGGCTGCGGAGCTCTACAACATCCTGGCGTTTCACCTGACGATGTCACCGGGCACCATCGCGCCTGCGCTGGTCGCCTGCGTGTTGTGGATTCTTGTTTTCCTGCAGTACCGCCAAAGTTTCAAGGGCATCTTCAGCGCGAAGGCTGCGACGCAAGCATAAATTGCGTCCCAGTATTACGGGCACGGTGCCTCCGTGCTGAGTGCATGGTCGGCGATACGGCACTCGAATGGCGCAAGCGCCCGTTCAGCAAGCGTTTTGAGTGAACGGGGAATTGATTTCAGAAGGAGAAGACATGTCACAAAAACGCGGTATCAGTCGCGTGGTTAACGTTCCTCCAGCGGCACCTGGATTCGTCGGCCCGGGACATCTCGCTGCACCTGTCGTCTCTCCCGACAGCTTCGAGATGAACGATCCCTTCATCTTGTTGATGGACGATCATCTTGACATTGGCGACCGGCCAGTTGGTGGTCCTCACCCGCATGCAGGTTTTGAAACTGTGACGCTTATTCTCGACGGCGCGATCTTTGACCGCGATGAGGGCGGCACACTCAACGCTGGCGAAGTGCAGTGGATGACCGCGGGCAGCGGCATTATTCACAGCGAAGACGTCAGGACCAAAGGAAAGGTCCGCCTGCTTCAGCTGTGGCTTACCTTACCCAAGAACAAACGCTGGACTGACCCCGGTTTTCAAACGATTAACCTCAATGAGGTTCCGGTGCGCCGCGAAAAAGGCGCTGAGATCCGAGTTTATAGCGGTTCCTCGGCCGGCCTTCAGTCAGGCACCCGAAACCATGTACCGGTCACGATGGTCGAGATCAATTTAGAGCCACACGCCTCGGCCGAGTTGGACATAGCTCCATCCTACAACGGCTTTGCATTTGTCATTGATGGTTCGGTTCGAATCGGCGACACTGAGCTGAACACTGGGCAGGTCGGTTGGCTCGATCGGTCGACTGACGTCGGTACGAGCGTGTTGCGTGTGGTCGCCGGCGAATCCGGAGCGCGGCTGGTGTTATATGCGGGACAACCCCAGGGAGACCCCATCGAATCCTATGGCCCATTTATAGGAGACTCGAAGCAGGACATTGCCAGGCTCTTTGCTGAGTATCGGTCGGGAAGATTTCCCCGCCTTAGCGAATTGAAAAAGCAGCAGGTCTAACTTTTCGAGGTTCCTCTGCTTCGCCAGCCTTATGGAGTAAGCCAGTTCACCTTGATAAATTTTTCTAGGTTGCGGTGCCTCGGGCATTCGGACATGCCCGTAGCCGCGTGAGTAGCTTAATCGTGCCCTCGCTCGCGAGAAGAAGGAAATCATCGAAACCGCACTAGAGGAATGTTATGGATAGGTCCCTTAAGCCGACTCATCAGGACCTTTGGAGCCTCACGTCGGGGATCAAACTGGCCAAGAATGTTCAGGAGATGCCTGTCTGTGCGAGGTGATGGAATTCTTTGGCTCTAAGACCCATGGCTTTGGCGATGACCGCAAAGTCGTCGCTGCTGATCTTGAACGAACCCCCACGAAACGATGAGCTCCAATGGTCACGAGCACGTGTAAAGGAAAGAGAGAGGAGCAACGACCGTATTTCTATCGTTTCCGTGTCGTAGTAGCGAACCTATGTTGAGAAGATCTTCTACGCGGCCGAGCGTCCAAAGCCTCTGTTCACCCTCAACAATCCGATCCTGGTTTGTAAGGCAGAACGGATCGTCGAAGACTTCCGTCGCAATCTCAAAAGGAACGCCGCGCTTTTTGCGGTTTTCTCGATTCTTGTTATCATCCCACTCGAATCGCAGATCGTCTTCTAGCGCTATCTGACTTTGCCACTGATACTACCAACATGTCAATACACATATGTAAGTACACTAGTTCGGTTGTATGACGATTGAATTCGCGCGATTCGGCTTTGGATTCCCTCGAGGGGTGCGCATCCGCCAATGAACCCATTCAGACCAGCGCTCCAAAACAAGTAAAATCTCCCAAATGGAACTCAAGGTGGTGTTCAGTGAAGATCCTGCGTTCGTCTTGAGCAGGGCGGGAGTTTTCCTTTCCTCGCAACCGGTTTTCCACAATCTCGTTCTCTCCATCCTGCACGCGCGCGTTGCACAAGGCGATCCGGGCCGCTATTGGATAGCAATTCAACGGGAAGACGTTGTTGGCGTTGTACTGCAGTCGCCCCTGACATTCCCAGCGACGCTGACACCGATGGAACCGCCGGTAGCGGCGGCAATGGCCGACGCGATTGCGGATGCGGGCATCCCTCTGCCAGGAGTCAACGGCGAGGCGGCGACAGCGGCGATTTTCTCGGGGCAATGGAGCGAGCGTTCCAAATCGGCAGCCACGCCTTTCCAGGGGAACCGCCTTTATGAACTTCTGGAGGTCAGAGAAATTCCCGATATCGAAGGCACGTTACGGCAGGCAGGTCCGAAAGATCGCAGCTTGATTATTTTCTGGACCCGTGCTTTCCAGCATGAGATTGGTGAGTCTGCCGACGATACCGAACTGCGTGTGGATCGAGGGTTGGCGGCCGGACAACTG
>DATNKA010000015.1:0-9742 GCA_035603655.1 Candidatus Acidiferrales bacterium
CTCCTCCTACAAGGCGGCTCCGAAGGACCTACCTTCATCTTTCGTACAGCATGACGATTTCTCGTCTTCTTGACACAATCACCTCCATCAGGTTGAGTAGAGGACTTGCACCTCCTAGCTGTCGAACATGCTCGGCACACACAAAAAGGGGCGGCCGTAGCCGCCCCTTCCTCACGAGGTAAAACCCTCAGAGCATCTTCGCGGTATCCACGTGAATGGAATCCCCCATCACGTGTCCGGTCACGGCAATGTGGTGTCCCACATGGTCTTTCAGCGCATCGGGATTGTCCACCATCAGGACCTTCTGATCCTTGTCGGTGACAATCACCATCTTCGCGCCCTTATCCAGGCACTTCTTGGTGCACGCCTCCGCCTTGTCGTTGGCACCTTTGGCGCCGCACTTGTCATCGCTCACCCACCCGTTGACGGTGGCGCTTTTCCCCATATCGTCAAACGCCATCGCGGTCAGCGCGAAAACGAAACAGATCGCAAGACACAGCACTAAAACTTTTCTCATGGCCGGTTATTCTCCTTTTTTGTCGCGGCCCCAAGCCGCTGGGTATGGCAGGGGATTGCAATCGCGCGCCCGGCAGCACCTCAACGCTGCACCGACTCGTCGATCGCCAAAACTATACCATATGGGACCTTTGCAATTGTCATACCCTTAATCGAAGAATTCTCCATTCTTTTCTTTCTTATTTCTTTCTTATTTTTTGCAGACTTATTTTTTTGCGGTGTGATTCGCCAGCGGCGGAACCGGATTCGCCGGTGCGGGCGGGACGTAGACATACTCTCCCGGACGCGCATAGTGCAACTGCTCCCTTGCTTCTTTTTCAATCGCTTTTTCGTCTGTCTTCAATCCCTGAATCTGTTGTGTGTAGAGATCGTTTTCCTTCTGCTCAAGGACGATCCTTTTCTGCAGTGATTCATATTCTGCCCGCTTCTGTTTGTACACAACCATTCCATTCGCACCCAGCAGGACATGGACAAACAGGAGGCCCGCGAGCAAGGCAACCGTAATCGTGGCAGCTTTTCGCCGCCAGGCGTAAACCGTGGTCCAGAGTGGCTGCACGCTCCCCAACCACAATGCAGCCATGGCCTCGGCCTGCGGCGCTCTCTCCGCCATTGCACGCAACCCATCCTGGGGATTGGGAAACCGCCGCATTTTTGCCAGATTTCTTACTCGAAAATCCATTGCTTAGCCGCCGCTCGCTCCGCGCCTCGGAATACACCCGCGCCACTGGCTCGGTCCCGGAAAGCCGATAGCATACTCACCAGCCATCATCGAAAACCAGCTTCAGCCCGGCCTCGCTGACAACTGCGCTGACCTTGTATCCGCAGAACTCCCGCGGGTCAGACCTCAACTTCTCAGTGGACTTCTCCTTCACATCCGGCGTCAAGCGAAAGTTTTCACGCTGGGGATAATAGGAATCAACTTGGTTACATAGCACCTTCAATTGCTCGCTCAGCGCGTTCCACCTCGGATCGAAACACGCTCTCAGGTTCGCCTTTCGGATCACATCCAAATCCACAATTTCCCCCAGCCGCTTCAAGTACCCTGCTTCATATCGAGCGACTCACTGGCGGACCCATTGCCGCCACTTGCTGCCCCGGGCGATGCAGCCGACCGGTCTTCGGCTTCAACCTCTGCCTCAATTCTTGAGGTAACCTCGGGGAGCGCCCGACATCCATCCGGAGTAGAAAATTTCATTCGGTTGCACCGCGGCGGATTGTGCGAGGCCGTAAAATTAATAACCCCGTCGGCCTTGGTCCGCACGACAGCATAAGCAAATGCGGGAGTGGGCGCGGTTTCCGCGGACGATGACCGGCGTAATTCCGTGACGTTCGAGAATTTTCGCGGCCATCGAACAAACGGTTCCACCTAGAAACCGGGGATCGCGTCCTACCGTTACTCGCGCTCCGTGTGGCTTCTGGCTTGCCACCCAGCGCGCAATCCCGCCTGCGCGCGCCGCACGTTGGCCAAGGTAAACTCCTCCGCCATCACCGCCCTCCAACCCGATGTGGCAAACTTGATCTGCGTCTTCATCGTATCTTTCTGCTCCCTCGCATGAGGCGCTAACCTCTCCACGTCGGTTGGCTGACGGCTGACCGCGGAAGGCGATTTTAAATGACCGACAAACGAATCGTCCTCACTACCGCGGGCTCGGAAGAAGAGGCCCAGAAGATCGCGCGCCATCTGGTCGAAAACGGAATGGCCGCATGCGTTAACATCATCCCTCACGTCGCATCCATCTATCGCTGGCTGGGCAAGGTCGAAGAGGCTCGCGAGTGGCTTTTAATAGTTAAAACAACGGCTGCGGCATTCGAAAAACTCCGCCTAGCGATAGCCGAACTCCATTCCTACGAACTGCCTGAATGTATCTGTCTGACAATCGACGACGGATCTCCCCGATACCTGAGGTGGATTGCCGAATCCGTCTCCGCTGAAAAATCGGGCGAATGACTCTGCCTTGAGTCTTCTCGAAAAGTGTTTTCGGTTATGGGTAGTCACGAGATTCGATCACCACGTAGCCAGGGCGTTCCCTGATTTTGGGTGGCGCGGCGCTACAGCGCTGCGATCTGTCCCGCGGTGTGACTGGGCTTTAGCCCGGAAGGGGCGGACTATCTATATCGCAGCCAGCCCCACCTCCAGATCATCCAGAATATCCTGCACGTCCTCGATCCCCACTGAAATCCGCACCAAGCCATCCGTAATCCCGATCGCCTTGCGTCCCTTCACACCCAGCGCCGCATGCGTCATCGTCGCCGGATGTGAGATCAGCGTCTCCACTCCTCCGAGCGATTCTCCCAGGGAGCACACCCGCAGTTTCTTCAGCATCCTGTTGGCATTGTTCAACGACCCGGTCTCAAACGTGATCATCGCCCCGAACCCGCTCATCTGCCGCTTTGCCAACTCATGCTGTGGATGATCCTCCAGCCCGGGATAAAAAACTTTTTTCACCTTCTTATGCTTCGCCAGAAAATCCGCAACAACACCTCCGTTGCGGTCATGGATCTCCATCCGCGCGGCCAACGTCTTCACCCCACGGAGCACCATCCAGCACTCAAACGGAGAAAGTATCGCCCCGGCTGCCTTCTGCAAAAATGCCAACTTCTCCGCTTGATCCGGCCGGCTGCACACCACCACTCCGCCCAACCCATCGCTGTGGCCATTCAGAAATTTTGTAGTCGAGTGCACCACCATGTCCGCGCCCAGCGCCAGCGGTTGCTGAAAGTAGGGAGACATAAACGTGTTGTCCACTACCAGCTCAACCTTCTTGCGACCGCAAATCCTGCTGATCTCAGCCAGATCGCTCAACGCCATCAGCGGATTGGTCGGCGTCTCCACATAGACCATGCGCGTATTTTTGCGGATCGAGCGTTCCACATTTTCTGCATCCGATGTATCCACGTAGGAAAATTCGAGTCCGAACCCGGTCAGCACCTGGTTAAACAACCGCGGCGTCCCCCCATACAGATCATTCCCGCACACCACATGGTCGCCCGACTTCAACATGCTCGTGATCGCGTTGATCGCGGCCATTCCGCTGGCAAAAACGCGCGCCGCAACTCCCCCTTCAAGCGAAGCTAAATTCTCCTCAAGCCGATCGCGCGTAGGGTTCGACACCCGCGAGTACTCATACCCCTTATGCTCACCAATCCCCTGCTGCACGTAAGTAGAGCTCAGATAAATGGGCACGTTGACCGCGCCGGTCAAAGGATCTGGCTCCTGCCCATCGTGAATCGCGCGAGTTGCAAATCCAGCTTGTCTATTTTTTTTCATTCCCACCTTAGGACTGTCAGCCCGAGCGGAGCGAAGGACCTACCTCTTGCGGCCGGTTCACCAACGGCTACGAGCAGGGTATCTGTGCCAACGCGTTTGACCCTAGATTCCACCCTCAAAAATTTTCTTCGACAAATACCTCTCGGCTGAATCCGGGATTATTGTCGCCACTCGTTTCCCCGGGCCCAATCTCTTTGCCACCTGCAGAGCCGCGAACACCGCCGCTCCGCCACTCGATCCTGCCAGTGCGCCTTCCTGTGCTGCCAGTCGCTTCACCATCTCGAATGCATCGTCGTCGGTCACCGCGATCACTTCATCGCATACGGCGGGATCAAACGTCTCTGGGACGAAGTTGTTCCCGATCCCTTCCACTTTGTGCGGGCCGGGCGCTCCTCCGCCAAGAACCGAGCCTTGCGTTGTGACAGCCACCGCCCGCACCCCCGGCACATGCTCCTTCATATATCGCGCAACCCCGGTGAATGTTCCGCAGGTGCCGCACCCCAGAACCACTGCATCCACATTCCCGCCCATCTGTTCAAACATCTCGACCGCGGTAGTCTCGTAGTGATAGTCGGGATTCGCCGGATTCTCAAACTGTCCCGCCATAAACGCATCCTTATCGCTCGCCACAAGCTCTTTGGCGCGCCGAATCGCCCCCTGCATCCCTTCCTCATCCGGAGTGCGATCCACCACCGCTCCCAGCGCTTGCATGATGATCACTTTTTCCTGCGAGAAATTTTCCGGCACAAACAACTTTACTTTGTACCCGCGATTAACTCCGATCAACGCCAAGCCAATCCCGGTGTTGCCCGCGGTCGCTTCCACAATCGTCCCCCCCGGCGCAAGCTTACCTTCCTGCTCCGCTCGCCGGATAATTCCGATGGCCGCGCGATCCTTAACGCTTCCGCCCGGATTCAAATATTCAAGTTTGGCGAAGATGTCAGCCGACCCGGCCGCAACCAGCCGCCTCAGCCGCAGCATAGGAGTTCCACCGACCAAATCAGTAATATCGTCGGCAACCCCGAGATGGGATACTTCAAACTTTTTCCAGTGCACGCTACAGGGTATCAAAGTCAAAGGAATTCGGTTTGCTCAGTGATTGCGGATTTTCAACCCCACTGTCAGCAGTGCCGCGAACAGGAACAGCGATCTTGTCATCTTTCTCATGCTCATGGGTTCAACTATCATCCCGCTTTATATTGAAGGTTCAAAGCCATTGGGCAACACCACCGTGATGCGAACACGTCCCGCGCCGGCTTTGGCTGAAACTGTAGCTTCGGTCTCGACACTGTGCGGTAGCTCCCTTGGGTGGCGCGGAGCAGTTCTCCGGTCTCTGAGCAGGTTGTCCTTTGCGGTTCACAGAGGTGCCATTACTAGTGCAGCTCACCTTGCCTGGGTTCGGATTGTCAGAGGTCGCGCCGGGCGAGTTCGTGCTCGGTTGAGATTGGTCTAGCGTCTGAGAAACGATCTGGTGAGAAAGCAGAATCGCCGCTAGTGCAATAGCGTAGACGAACTTGCGCGAGGGGCGGATGAGCTGCATTGTCCTCTCCCTTAGTTGGAGTGACTTGCTCCCCTCAAACGCAAGTCTTCTCTAAGATCAACACTGCTTAAAAAGCCAGCGAATCATTGCAGGATGTTCGCAGGCTTGCAATAGCAACATAGTGCTATAGAGCTATAGAAGCGGATGTGTCTATGATCACTCTGAGGACCGCCTGACCGACCGTGCGCCAGGTCGGGCATTGGGCTGCTCGACGCAAGCCATTCAGGAGCTGGGGTCGTGCCGATCGCCGGGCAACAGGGTATGCCCTGTCTCTGGAGCAGTTTTGCTCAGACTCCGGCTGCGCGATTCAAGTACGCTGTAGTTCCGGACGAATGTGGTAGGGAGGTTGCAGCCGTCTGCAAAGGTTTGCGAGCTGAAAAAGGATAGTCATGGCAAAGGTGATCGAGTTTTACGTGCCGTCGATTTTCAGGAAACCCTTGAAATGGTCTTGGCAACGGCAACGCGGAAAGGTTATCGAGTTTTGCACGCAACAAGGAAACCCGGGTAAATCGTGAAGTCCATGGCAGTCATGTCACATCGGAGGCATCTTCCTCATTGCTACAAGAGCTTGGCGGGAGGGTTTTGGATGCCTTTGTGAGGTATGGCGCTGCGAGTTTTCCGCAGGAAGCAAACGGTGTGACAGTGCGACCGAACACGGTCGCAAGTATTGCCTAGCTCATCTTGTATTCAAGCCGCAGTGATTCCTCATTGAAGAAAAAAGCCTGCCACCGAAGCAGCGGGCTTTATTTCTCGCACCGTATTTTATGCCGCCTTCTTGTTCCCCGCTCGTATCTTCGCCCAGCGTGCCCTTTGCGCGACGGCGATCTTCCTGCGGGCAGATGCCGACATGGTATGACCTTTTCCGTGAGTCGAACCCGTCGCTTCCTTTGCAGGGTGTGATCCTTTACCAGCCCTCGCCCATCTCGCCTTTTGAGCTAGGGCCATTTTCCGCCGAGAAGCTGCCGAAATTATTCGCTTGGGTTGGCTTGTTTGGTGAGATGATCCGGAACCATGTAGCGACTCGATCACTGAAATCGCTTGGCCTAACTTCTCTACGTGCAACTGCGCTTCTCGCTGCTCCGCACGAAGCTGTTGAAGCGCATTTTCTAGATTTGCCATAATCCCCCTCAAGATTTACAGCGACTCTGATTGTATAACTAAGTATAACCAACCCACGGTAGCAATAGCGGACATCAGCCAGCGCACTCCGGATATTGTGGGTGGAGCACATCATGGCGTCCGACCATGGCGTGGCGGAGTACCCACTATGACCGTGGATGATTTTCGTAAATCCCTCACCGCAGCCAAACCGCCAGTGGGACTTTCACTCGCCCTCGCCGGACTTTGGTGGGAGGCCAAGGGCGATTGGACGCGGGCTCACGAATCGGCGCAGCAAGACGAAGGACCTGAGGGCTCTTGGGTGCACGCCTACTTGCATCGCAGAGAGGGCGATCAAAGTAACGCAGCCTATTGGTACGGTCGAGCGGGGAAGCCCGTTTGCCGGCAACCGCTGGACACGGAATGGCTCAGCATCGTGAAAGGATTGTTGGAATAGATCGACCGATTCAGTCCGGACTCAGAATCATGACGCCTCACCTGATGTTTTTCGATTCCGAGCGGAGCATGCGAGCCGAGGTCGCTTTGCTCAGGATGAGGATGTCGAGGTCGGGTTTCCCAGACTGCGAGCCTACGCAACCGCTGCCGACGCCCGCTCTCCTGACTTCTCTGCCGGAGCCAGCACGATCACAGCTACACCGATGACAACCAAGAAAGCCAAGCCCGCCAGTTCTCTGCGGGGAATGAAATCACGGAATGCCTGCACCGCCATAAGCGCGGCGTGAGCAAAGCTCGACCATACCGTGAAAGCGATCAAGCTGCGATTCGCAGACGGCTTGCGTGCTGCCAGCAGCAGGAAGATGCCGAGGGTTACATAGAGGCTCAACATCATCGCCCGCGCCGGGTCTTGCTTGGGTGCAACGATCAATCCTGTTTGACCTGCTCTGGCTATGGCGGCGCTATCGGCTTCCCGAAGCCGATGCTGCCGGCGTTCTCGCGTAGTACCCGCTCTTGGTCCGCACCATCAGCTTGCTGTGACCCTTGGCTTTCGCGTCCACGCGGATCTGTCGAAAACCACCGCTGGATCTCGGATTTGTCGGCTTATATCCAATGGTGTATTGGTTCCGGATATCGTGCGCCACTTGCCGGCTGATCTCATCCACTTCGTCCAATGTCTTGGGGAAAAAAGCCAGTCCCCCGGTTCGTTGCGCGATAATCTCCAGCGCATGCTTGGCTCGCTTGGGATGCTCTTCATCGCCTAAAATTCCAAGCGCGTATACCGACGGGCCATTTTCTTCCTGCAACTGCTTCACCGCCTGCTCCAAAGTCTCCCGGCTGGCATTGTCTTCTCCGTCCGTCACCACGAACAATATTTTCCGCTCCAGTTTCGCATCCCTTTTCAGGTGATCGGCGGACGCGACTACAGCTTCGTAAAGAGCAGTCCCACCCTTGGCGTCAATCTTTTCGAGCGCCTCTTTCAATTTCAGCAGGTCATTGGTGAAATCCTGATCGAGATAATATTCGTCGTTAAAATTCACCACGAAAACCTCGTCCTGGGGATTACTCGACCGCACCAGATTCAGTGCTGCCTGGTTGACCTTGGCCCGCTTTTCCCGCATCGATCCGGAATTATCAATCACGATCCCCATCGCCACCGGAATGTCTTCATGATGAAAGGAAATAATCGTCTGCGGTTTGCCATCTTCCGTGATGGTGAAGGCATTCTTGTCCAAATCGGTCACGATGCGTTGCCTCTCATCCACAACCGTGGCGTGCAAAACCACTTCGTCGACATCTTTGCGGATAACGAATGTTCCACTGTCCTCGGAATTTTTCTGTTGGCTAGACGGTTGCTGGCCTGAAGGAGCCGGGGACTTTTCGCCCGTGCTTGATTGAGAGTCGTTGGATGTAGAGGGAGTAGCAGATGTAGCAGGTGCCGCGGGGGATTGGACCTGAGAACGTACCCACCCGGAGCTCCCGGGTACCGATTGCGCCAGTGCCGCCGCCAGGGCCGCTCCAGCCCAAATCGTGAAACTCAAAACAACAATAAAGTAGCCTACACCCTTATTCTTCGGGCGCGTAATATCCGGTCCTGGCATACACTCGCAGTGGCGGCAGTCCTTTCGGCGGTAGTAACTTCACCTTGATCTTACGCCATTTGCCGTCCCGCGATCCGTTGTGCGGACGATATCCGAGCACGTACTGATTTCGCAGTTCGATGCCAATCTTTGTCGCTACATCCGCCAGATCGTTGGGATTTTCCACGGTAAACGCCCGCCCACCGGACAGTTCCGCAACCTGACCCAGCAGCTCCGGACCCAGCCGTTCTTCCTGGGTTTGGAAATAACGGTCGTAAATGCCGATCGCATAGACCATCACATCCGCTTCTTTCACCAATGCCTTGATTTCACCCTCGGTATAGCGACTGTGATTATCGCCCCCATCGGAAATGATCAGGAGAGCCTTTTTCGCATACTTTGCCTGCCGCATCTTTGTGACGCCCATATAGATCGCGTCCAAGAGCGCAGTGCGCTTTCGTGGCACGGTAAATACCAGCTTGCCCTGAATCTCATCCACCGAACTGGTGAAATCGCTCACCACCTCGGGCTCGTCCGAGAATGTGATCATGAAGAACTCATCCTGAGGATTGGCGGTCTTGAAAAACTCCACCACCGCATCCTTCGCCCGGTCCATCTTGCTGCTCATGCTTCCGCTGGAATCGAAAATCACCCCCAGCGAAACCGGAGCATCCTCACTGGAGAAAGTTTTGATCTCCTGCCCGGCGCTGCCCTCGAAAAGCTGGAAGTTTTCCTTCTCCAGTCCAGTCACCAGTCGGTTCATCGGATCCGTGATCGTCACCGGCACCAGCACCAGATCCGCCGATGCTCTCAGTGGACGTACGTGGGCATTCAAGGAAGGCGAGACTATGCTCTCCTTCGTTTCTTCCGTCTTTGCCTTTTCCACGGTCCGCGGCGCGACGTGAATGTCGTTCACGTCGGTCTGCGCCAGCGCAGGGGTCAACCAGCCGAAGCACGAACCGAATGCCAACAGGGAGGCCCAGAAAAGAACAGAAAGGAAAGTATCAGGACCACACGAGATCGTGCGTAACCGGACAGGGGTCAGATTCCAGGGTCGAAGCAAACCGTACTTCCCGGCTCGGAACATCGGGCGATGCAACCGGCGCTCATCCGCGGAGGACATAAGCACCTCAATTGGCGGCGATAATATCACAGCTACCCCCGGGTGGCTGCGCCTTTTTTGTCAAATCTTCATGACAACCCAGAATGGACGCCCATTTTGGGCGATTCATTCTGGAGCCCGCGATCACCAAGCCGGAATTCGCCGCCACTTGCTACAATCAG
>DATNKA010000016.1:0-10522 GCA_035603655.1 Candidatus Acidiferrales bacterium
TCAGCGGGAAGCCAAGGCCGCGTCTTCCCTGAATCACCCAAACATTTGTACCATCTACGAAATCGACGAAGCCGATGGGCGAACGTTCATCGCCATGGAACTCCTGGAAGGACAGACCCTTCGGCACGTTATTGCGGGTAAGCCGGTGCAGATCGAGATGGTGCTCGATCTTGGCATCCAGATCGCCGATGCCCTTGACGCAGCACATTCGAAAGGAATCGTCCACCGCGACATCAAGCCTGCGAACCTCTTCATCACCAATCGAGGTCAGGCCAAGGTTCTCGATTTCGGACTGGCCAAGGTGTCGCAGCCGGAGAGGGTTGCCATGAGCGCTCCGACCATCGACTCCGAGCAACATCTCACCTCTCCCGGCAGCACGCTGGGCACCGTCGCCTATATGTCGCCGGAGCAGGTTCGGGGGAAGCAACTCGATGCTCGTACCGACCTGTTCTCTTTCGGGGCGGTGGTCTACGAGATGTGTACGGGCATGCTTCCGTTTAGGGGCGACACGTCAGGCGTGATCTTCAAAGCCATTCTGGATGCGACGCCAACTCCAGCCGTTCGCTTGAATCCTGACTTGCCAGCGGAATTGGAGCGAATCATCGACAAGGCTTTGGAAAAAGATCGTGACGTCCGGTTCCAGAACGCGGCCGAGTTGTGCGTCGATCTGAAGCGTCTCAGGCGGGACGCGACTTCCGGAAAGATCCAAACTGTTCTTGTTCCAGCGCTGGCCAGAAAACCTCGCTGGCTCTGGCCCGTGGCGGTTATTTCCGTGATCGTTGTCCTTACCGCGGCATTTGCCTGGCTCGGTTTCCCACCACGACCGCCTCGAGTACTCAACACTACCCAGCTCACCCACGATGCCATCCCCAAGACCGGTCTGCTAACTGACGGCTCCCGCCTCTACATAAACGAGCAAGGCACCACTTACCAGATCGTTCAAGCATCGACCGGTGGCGGAGAAGCCTCACAGGTTGTCACTCCGTTCGCCAATGTAGCTGGCCTTGACATCTCTGCCGATCACACGAAGCTCCTTGTGAGCAATCAGGTGGGGACAGAATCGGAAAGCCCGTTTTGGAGTTTGCCTATCCCTTCAGGGGCTCCTCGCCGTCTAGCTGATGTTGCCGGCAATCGTGTTGGTGGTGCCTGGTCGCCTGACGGACAGCATCTCGCCTTCGGCAAAGGCTCCGAGCTTTATCTGGCAAACGCCGACGGCACCGATCCCCGTAAGCTAGCCACTGTTTCGGACCTCGTTTGGTTCCCTCGCTTTTCCCCGGATGGGTCTCGCATTCGCTTCTCCATCTTTAAGTCCGAGAACTCTTTGTGGGAGATTCGGCCAGATGGGAGCGATCTTCACGCCGTATTTTCACCCGGACATGGCCCAGCCGACGGGTGCTGTGGGCAGTGGACACCGGATGGCCGCTACTTCTTTTTCCTGAGTTCGAACGGGTCGATACGAAACGTTTGGGCAGTGCGCGAATCGGCTGGGCTGTTTCACCGAGGTTCTGCCGTGCCCGTCCCGTTGACTACCGGCCCGTTGTCCTTCGACGCCTTGGCCGTGAGCCCGGACGGCAGGAAACTCTTTGTGGACGCGGCCCAGGGCCGTGCCGAGCTCGTACGTTATGATCGTCACGCGCAACAATTTGTCCCTTTTCTTTCCGGAATTTCGGCAGGCGAACTGGACTTCTCGCGAGACCGTAAGTGGATTACCTACGCGTCTTATCCAGACGCCAGTATCTGGCGCTGCAGTGCCGATGGTAGCGACCGTGTTCAGCTAACCTACCCGCCGAGTGAGGCTGGCCTGCCTCGCTGGTCTCCCGACGGTACGCAGATCGCCTACACAAATGCCCTTCCAGGTCGGCCTTTTAAGATTTTCCTGATTCCTTCCCAGGGTGGCACGCCCCAGGAACTTCTCCCCCAGGATCAAGGCGAGACCGATCCGACATGGTCTCCGGATGGGAAGAAACTGGCCTTCGGGCGCGCCACCAACGTGCAGTGGGTTGGAATCTTCATCGTCGATCTTGCCACTCACCAGATCTCTCCCGTTCCCGGATCGGAGAAGTTTTTCAGTCCCCGCTGGTCCCCCGATGGTCAGTACCTGGCGGCGCTCAGCCAGGACTCCTCAAAACTGCTCCTCTTCGATTTCAAAACCCAGAAGTGGTCAGACTGGATCAGCGAACCAGGGATTGTTGGTTATCCCAACTGGTCGCAAGATGGAAGCTACGTTTACTACGACACGACAAACACCGACCATCCAACCTTTCGGCGAGTTAAGGTAGGTCAAACTCACTCAGAACTCCTCGTCGATCTGAAAGGATTGCTCCGATATTCGAACGAACCGGCCTTTGGCTGGAGCAACATTAGCCTGGATGGCTCTGGTCTTTTCGTCCGCAACCTTAGTACCGACGAGGTTTACGCTCTCTACCTGGACTTGCCCTAGCTTGACATTGGTTCTGGTCAGATCACACTCGCGCGCGAGCCCAGCCGCGCGTTGATCGACAGCAATTCCATAACGGAGTTTGGGGATACCCGACCGTATCACTTGAATGGACACTTGGGAAAACCAGGCCGTATCCTGAAATCTCGTGGAGCGCCGAGGGTGTTGTGGTGATCCGTGTGGCTATGGCGATTGCGGGCGGTCATGAACAAACAGAAAGTAATCCACCAGAACGAAAATGGTTTTATGGCGGCGTGGCTTTAAGCCGCGCCCTTTTGAGGCAAAATTCTAAATAGGTTTGCCGCGAAAGAAGTAGACGAGTTCGATGATCAAGATGATGACGACCATAAGTTCAAGCACGAAGGCGCGGCTTTGATTGAACTCATCCACCATGAAGCGGTAGAGCTCTTCGGCGGTTTGCAGTTTTTGCTGGACGAGATCTTTGTAGTCGGGCACGCCGACTTTTGATGCGGCGAGCTTGTAGAGGCGGGCGGAAAACATATCGCTGAGGAACTTGATGGCGTTGTCGGCGCGCTCGGTCAATTCGCTCACGTCGAGCAGAACGGTGTGGAGTTTGGAGGCGGCGCGGGCGGTGCGCCAGCGCGACCAAAGTCCGCGGCCTCCGCGCTCCAGGAAGTCGTAGACATCTTCAAGCTGCTTGGTAAGAAGTTCGTCATAGTGGCGGAACTCGAGCAACTGCGAATTGGCATACTGCAGCAGCTGGATAGCCGTTTCGGCGCCGGAAGGACTGTCGTAGATAAAGGCAGCATTCCATCCAATCACGGCGAGGTCACCGGGATAGTAGGAAATCCGCGACTGCAGAATTTCCTGACGTTCGCCGTCGGAAAGCGGCTGGTTCTCACCGCGTACCACTTGAGAAATGCAATCTGCCTGCGATGCCAGCAGGTCCGCGCCAGAGGGGGCCCCTGCAATCTCCCGCAGATGGAAGATGAAATAGTCTTCCTTCAACCACTCGGCGGTGTAAGGCTTGACCAGCGCGGGGGCCGCACGCTCAAGTTTTTGCTTGACGATGCGAGTGGCGAGGCTCTCAAAGTTGGTATCCCAAACCCAGCGACTGGAAAGCTGGACCAGCTTGTCCCAGTTGCCCGAGAATGGAAGCTCGAAGACCACGCTAACCACGCCGTAATCGAAGTATTTAATCTCTCCCTGAAGGCGCTCGCCACTTTCTAGGACGAGCGGTTCGAGGACCTCTTCCACCGGAGGACGCTGGAAGCGGACGTATCCGGGAGCCATGTGTTTAAAGCTGGCGTCGACGGTTCGTGCGTCGAGAATGCTCCGCAGCTCGTCGAGCCGAATCTCTTCGCAGACGTCAAATTGGATCATCACCAGGACAGAGCCGCACAGGGGGGCGTCCGGGAGCTTCCCCGCAACCAAAGTCGGCAGGGCCTCGGCGGGAACTTTCCCAATGGCCGGGGCGGTGATGGTGGTTTCACGGTCCATAATGCAACATGCAACGGTCCATAACGCGGCGGGACGGGCGGCGAGAATTCTATTGTCCCAGATGTGGGGTAATTTGGCGAGTGACAGCCGGAAAAATCCCGCCAAAAACACCGCTAAACGACTTAAAATAAGCGACTTCTTAACATCTTCCACAGCAGTATCCCGGTCACCGCCGAGGCTGCCAGACCCAATCCTGCACGTCTCATAGAATGAAGCACTTTAGCTTCGTTAAGGCTGACGCTTGCCGATTCGGGATAGGGTCCGGATTCCGGCGCGTCTGTGCCCCGCATTGCCCTTTGCAAGACCTCGGCAAGGTGAAGCGCGCGACGCGGCGTGCATTGGGCGATCTGTTCACGACAGCTGAAGCCGTCGGCGATGATCAGCCAGTCGGGCGGGGCCTGACGGACAGTGGGCAGCAGTTCGAGTTCGCCGATGGCGATGGAAACGTCGTATTTATCAGGTTCGAAGCCGAAAGAACCGGCCATGCCACAGCAACCGGGAGAAGGGCTGCGGAAGTCGACGCCCAGGTGGTGTAGGACGGCCTCCTCGGCGGTCATCTTCATGAGAGATTTTTGATGACAGTGGCCGTGGAGGATAGCCTTGCGATTGAGACGCGGCGGCCGGAAGTGCGGGGCGTGGATTTCGAGAAATTCGCTGAGAAGGAAAGTCTGGCGCGACAGGGCTTGAGCCCGTTCGTCGTGCGGCAGTAAGTTCAGAAGTTCGTCACGAAAGACGGCGACGCAACTTGGTTCGAGGCCGACGACGGGAATGCCAGCTTCGATTTCGGGCGAGAGTTCATCGAGGATCTGAAGCAGGAGAGCCTGGGCACGGTCGAGCATGCCATGGTCGTAGAGCGGGCGTCCGCAGCAGAGATGGGCTCCTGGCACGATCACTTGGAAGCCGGCGGCTTCAAGGACATCGACGGCAGCTTTCGCGGTGCCGGGATGGAAATAATTGTTGAACGTATCAGGCCATAGGAGGACGGGACGGGCGTCCTCAGGGGCCGAAACCCTGCCAGAATCGGACGGTTCAATGGCAGCGCTTGAAGCGCGGCGCCACCCAAAACCATCTTTGCGGGCACCTCGAGCGCCCGGTGTCCGCGTGCGATGGAACCATGCTTGGAAAGTCTCTGGAGCGAAGGCCGGAACAGAACGCTGTCTGGGGATTCCGGCGACCAGCTTGGAAATATCGCGCAGTACGGGTAGTTGGGTGGCGAGGTTGGCAAGACCAGGTGCGTGCGATGCCGCGCGGGCCCACAAATCGATATTGCCGAATGCATAGGCGGTACGCGGGCGCAAACGGCCTTCATGGTAATGAGACAGGAATTCGGACTTGTAGGTCGCAACATCGACGCCAACGGGGCAGTCGCTTTTGCATCCCTTGCAGGCGAGGCAGAGGTCGAGCGACCGCTTCACTTCCTGGCTGCGCCAGCCATCGCGAATGACTTCGCCTTGCGTCATTTCCCACAGAAGGTGAGCGCGCCCGCGCGTGGAGTGTTCTTCTTCGCGCGTAACCCGGTAGCTGGGACACATCAGGCCACCTTCTTCGCGGCGGCACTTGCCTACGCCCACGCAACGCAAAGTGGCCTCGGCGAGACTTCCATGGTCAGCCGTGAACTGGAAGACGGTTCTCGGTTCCCAAGGAGAGTAGGCAGAGCCGAGGCGCAGATTTTCATCCAGTTTGTAAGGCTCGATCAGCTTGCCGGGATTCATTTTCCATTCCGGATCCCACGCTGACTTGAATTCGCGAAAAGCCTGCACCAGTTCGCTACCGAACATTTTCGGAAGCAGTTCCGCGCGGGATTGACCGTCACCATGCTCGCCGGAAATGGAGCCACCGTAGCTCACAACCAGATCGGCCGCCTCTTGCATGAACGTTCTGAACTTGGCAATTCCTTCTTTCGATTGCAGATCAAAATTGATACGGGTGTGCACGCAGCCGTGGCCGAAGTGGCCATAGAGGGAGCCTTTGTAGCCGTAAGCGGCCATCATCCGGCTCAGATCGCGGAGGTATCCTCCAAGTTTTTCGGGGGCGACCGCCGCATCTTCCCATCCTTCCCAGTGCAGCGGCTGGCCGGGCACGTGCGACGTGACCCCCAGAGCGGATTCGCGGACTTCCCACACGCGCTTGATTTGGGGCTTGTCGGTATAGAGGAGCAGGTTGGGAGGCGTTGCACTGTGGCTAAGCGACCGCATCAGAGCGCGGGCCTGAGACTCCGCATGCTTCGCGGTGGAAGCGCCGAATTCGACCAGCAGCCACCCGCCGCCATCAGGCAGAAGCGCGAGGCCCTCGGAGTTGATCCCTTTCGTTCGCGTATAGCCAACCAGAAGATCGTCAAAGCCTTCGAGGCCGATGGGCTTGTGTGCCATGATTTCTGGTACATGATCGGCGGCTTGATAAATGTCGGGATAGGCGACGACCAGCAGCACGCGTTCGGGCGGGCTCTCGACCAAGCGGCAGGTAGCTTCGAGAACCGTGACGCACGTGCCTTCGGACCCAACGAGTGCGCGCGCAACGTGAAATCCGTTTTCGGGCAGAAGATAGTTGAGGTTGTAGCCGGAGACGCGCCGCGGAATGTTCGGGAACCGCTGGCGGACGCGATCGCCATAGGTAGTGGCGATGCTCTGCAATCTGCCATAAATCTCGGCGCGGCGTCCGCCTTGATGGAGAATGTGTGCGAGTTCCCCGCTGGCCGTGGCGCCAACCTTCATGCGCGCGCCGTCGTAGGTCAGGATTTCGAGTTCTTCGATGTTGTCGTCGGTCTTGCCGGCCATGACTGAATGCACGCCGCAGGAGTTGTTGCCGATCATACCGCCGAGCGTGCAGCGATCATGACTGGCGGGATCGGGCGCGAAAGTGAGATGGTGTTTTTCGGCAGCGGCGCGGAGATGGTCGAGCACAACCCCCGGTTCCACGCGAGCGATGCGGCGGACGGGATCGACTTCCAGAATCCTCGCCATGTACTTGGAAAAATCGAGGATGACGGCAACGTTGCAGCACTGGCCGGCGAGGGACGTGCCTCCACCGCGGCAGAGCAGTGGCGCGCCGAAATCGCGGCAGAGGGCGATGGTGGCGAGAACATCGTCGGGATCGCGGGGAAGTACAACGCCGATCGGAACCTGGCGATAGTTGGAGCCGTCGGTGGCGTAGAGAGCGCAAGTGCCGCGGTCGAACCTGACTTCACCGTGAATCTTCTTACGCAGAGATTCCGCCAGCCCCAAAGCGTCGACTTGCGCGGACTTGGCGGCCTGCGCGAGTTCTGCAAATGAGTCTGACATGCCGCGGTCTCTCGTTGTTTCGAAGATCAGTTCGAAGACGAATCTGCCGCGTCAGATTTGCGGAACACATTGGTGATCTGAATCTTCGTCTTGCCGCCTTCAGCTTCAATATTGATGGTAATCATGCTTTTGCGATCGTTCGCGATGATCGTGCAACGGCCGGCGTCGGAACTCGTGACCATGGCGTTGGGAAATTTCCCTTTGTAAAAGCTGGCGATCTTGTCGACGGAATCGCTGCTCTCGGAACTGACTGACGCCGTATGAACTCCTCCAAAACTTGCAGAAGCCGAGCCATCCTTCAGGACTTCCGCTCCGGGATAGATCTCCACTCCCAGATTACGCGCTGCATCGTGCGGGTCTTGCGTCGTTTCAACGTTGCCGAACGGAGTCTCCACTTTTACGTTGTTGCCGTCCTGGCGGACGTGCGCGTGCCTGGCTATGCGCCAGGCAAAAAACGCGAACGAACCGACGCTCAGAATTCCCAACAGAACAATCACGCCCACCACAATGAGAATGACTTTGAGGGCCCCGCTTCCCTGCCCGGCGTTCGCCGCCGGGACGGAAGCCGCAGGAATGGTGGATCCAGCCATGACGGGGGTCGCAACATTCGGCGCGGGCGATGAAGCGAGTATTGCGGCACCGCACTTGTTACAGAATCGGATTCCGGGGGCCAGACTTGCGCCACAAGAATTGCAGAACGCCATACCTCACCTCACGCCGGGCAGTGAATTAAACGGTCGGCGCGAGTATACCGCAGATTGAACGCGAGCGCAGGTGGAGACTAGCTCCACATGCGAGTCGCATAATCAGACATGGTCAGCCCGAGCAACAGCAGCAGGAAGAAAAGTGCGGCGATCACGACCAGCTTCGTCAGCTTTTCGCTGGCGTGCCAGACGTGCATAAAGAATAACGCGACCAAAGTTGCCTTGATGGTGGCGATACCCAGAGCGACTGCTGCGTTGTATCGTCCCAGGTCGAGCGTCGCGGCGTATACCGTCAGACCGGTGCCGACGAGCAATGCGAAGAATACCCCAAAGTACATTTTCAAAGGCGACGATGTTGCTGATGAATGTGCTGACATGCAAGCCTCATGGGTGCCGGTCGATCAGATAAAGCAACGGGAACAAGTAAATCCAGACGATATCGACGAAATGCCAGTACAGCCCCCCAATCTCAACCGGAGTGTGCCACTCTGGGGTAAATCGTCCCTTCCACGCCATAATCAACAGCCACAGAAAAATACCCAGCCCGATAATCATGTGCAGCGCGTGCAGGCCGGTCATGACGAAGTAGAGAGAAAAAAACATCTGCGCGTGGCGGGCATTGGCGTACTGACCAGGATGCCCGGGGATTGGCTCATTCTCGAAACTAAAAGAAGCACCGGGCACGTGATGCTCCACAAATTTATCTCTGTACTCGATGCCCTTGATGCCAAGGAACATGAGCCCGAGCAGCATGGTAAGGGCGAGGCTACCGACCAGCAGGCTGCGCCGAGCCGTTTGCGCGGCCCACACGGCCAGCACTACGGTCAAACTGCTGCAGATCAGCACCGCGGTGTTGGTGGCGCCGAGGCCCATATTGATGGACTTACTGGCGGCGGCGAAGTCTCCAAAATACCATTGGCGGTAAACCAGATAGGCACAGAAGAGGCCGCCGAAAAACATGACTTCCGTTGCCAGGAAGACCCACATTCCCAGGCTGGCGGCATCGCGCTGCTGCTGCGGTTCCGCGAAGTGGTGCAGCAAGGCCGGATTGTGCGCAGCATGAGCTTCGCCGTTACGGTCATGAACAACGGTTGTGGAGCTATCGTGCAACGGGCACCCCCTCCTTGTGAGGCGCGTCTAACTCCTCATAGTTATAGGCTTCCCACGTCACGACAGGTTCCGCGTCAAAGTTGAAGGTGGTCGGCGGAGAGGCCGTTTTCCATTCCAGCCCAGCGGCGTTCCACGGATTGTCCGATGCCGGCTTGCCATACCGCATGGACCACAGGAAATAAACCATGGGCAGCAAATATCCCACGCCCAGGACCGTGGCGCCAGCCGTCGAGAGCACGTTCAACACCTGAAATTCCGGCATGTGGCTGTAATCGTAATAGCGCCGCGGCATTCCCATGTAGCCAAGCACGAATTGGGGGAAGAAAGTTAGGTTGAATCCGATGAAAACGATCAGCGCAGCCAGTCGCGCCCAGCCTTCGGGATAGAGGCGTCCGGAAATTTTGGGCCACCAGAAATGCATTCCGCCGAGATAGCCCATCACGGCGCCTCCAACCATAATGTAGTGGAAGTGGGCGACGACGAAGTACGTGTCAGTGACATGGACATCGATGCCGAGAGCCGCCAAAAATAATCCCGTGAGGCCGCCGATGGTGAAAAGTCCCAGGAAGCCGAAGGCGTAAAGCATGGGCGCATCGTAGTGAATGGAACCCTTGTAAAGAGTGGCCGTCCAGTTGAAGACCTTGATGGCGGAGGGCAGCGCCACGGCGTAGCTCAAGAAAGAAAATACAAGAGCGGAGTAGACGGAGATTCCAGCCACAAACATATGGTGAGCCCACACCAGAAAGCCGAAGACCGCGATGGCGATGGAGGAGAAAGCTACGAAGTGGTAGCCGAAGATGCGCTTGCGCGAGAAGCAGGCAATGATTTCGGTGATCACGCCCATCGACGGCAGAATCATGATGTAGACGGCGGGATGGGAGTAGAACCAGAAAAGATGCTGGAAAAGCAGCGGGTCGCCGCCGAGTTTGGGATCGAAGATTCCGAGGTGCAGAGCGCGTTCGGCAGCGACCAGCACAATCGTGACGGCGATGACCGGCGTACCCAAAAGTTGAATAATGCTGGTTGCGTAGTGCGCCCAGATGAATAGCGGCAGGCGCGACCATGTCATGCCTGGCGCGCGCATGCGGTGGATGGTGACCACGAAGTTCAGGCCAGTGAGGATGGAAGAAAATCCGGCAACAAAAATCGCCAGACCGGCCTCGATAATGTTTGTGTTGGTAAATGATGTGCTAAACGGCGCATAGAAGGTCCAACCGGTGTCAACGCCACCTGTGAGCATGCAGTGCAACATCATCACCCCGCCGATGATGTAGAGATACCAGCTCAGCAGATTGATGCGGGGAAAAGCCAGATCCTTGGCCCCAATCATCATGGGCACGAGGAAGTTCCCGAGCACGGCCGGTATGGAAGGAATCAGGAAAAAGAACACCATGACCATGCCATGCATGGTGAAGAGTTTGTTGTAGGTGTCGGCCTGCACGAGGTCGCCGACGGGAGTCAGCAGTTCGAGGCGGATGAGCAATGCAAAAAAGCCACCAATGAAAAAGAAGAATGTGATCGAGATGAGATAT
>DATNKA010000017.1:0-24166 GCA_035603655.1 Candidatus Acidiferrales bacterium
TCCAGCCAGCCAACGCACTACTTTACTTTCGGAGCCGCACTGTCGCTGTATTCAGGCAAGCCCGTCACCATAACAACCGGGGCCGACGACAATCATGACGGGATCATCAACGATCGACCCCTGGGAGTGGCGCGCAACACCATGCCCGGTCCCGGATTAATCAATCTCGACCTCAACCTCTCCCATGATTTCGCGCTCTCGAAAAAGAAGAAGGAATCCAAAGTACTTGCCGTCACGCTGAATTCCTTCAACATTCTTAACCACCCCAACTACGTCACCTACGTCGTAACTATAACCTCACCCTTGTTCGGGCTGCCGGTCGCAGCGCAACCCCCGAGGCGTATGCAGCTCGACTTGCAATTCAAGTTCTGATCGGAAGAAACGAGTCTTCACCGAGCGATCGCAGCCGGGAAGTTTTTGACCGGGTTCAAAGGTATGTAGACGTGGTGAAACTTGAGGGAAGGAAGTCGCCAGAAGAGCATTGCGGTAAAAAATTAAGAGCTCCGAGGTGGTGTTGGGTCCATTCGTCTCGGCCAGTAGCTCGCGTTAGACCCTTGCTTAACCTGCTACGCAGCTTCCCTTGCGGGTGCCGCGTGCGATCTTCGCTCGGGCTCCGGGCTTACCGCCAACCGGAAAAACCTACCCAACGCCTCGGAACTCTATCCTGCCTTCGACATTTCTTCCTGTTCTCCTCGACCAGCGCTTTGCTATAGACCCTTGCTTGCCCTCCCTGCTCATTTTCATGAAGAGGGTGACTTCGCTTGAGTCCCGGACGCCGCACCAACCGGAAAAACTTTAGAAGCTGTCAAAGAACGATTATGTTTCTACTCTTTCTATTTTCAGAGTCAACGAAAAGTTTGCGTTTGTAACTCACGTATTTTCAGCCGAATGCAGGGCGTCCACAGGCGGGTGACCGGAATTGGTGCAGCGCGGGGCCCGCACTTCCCGCAAACCAACTGCTGGGCGCGTCTTTTCACAGCTTGATACCCGCGAGCAGTGCGGTCAGCCTGGCTCGGCACTCCAACGCCGCTGTGAAAAGCGGGAGAAACTAGCGTCCAGCGAGGAGTTCCTCGAAAGAAAAACCTGTGCGAGACAGACGCGTGAAGACAGAACTACACTACCAGCCATGGAAATCCGGACTGTCCTACGGCTGAGCGCTCTGATTCTGTTCGCTCCCGTCTGCCTGCCTGCGCAGGTACAACTTCCAGACACGCCGGCAGCGCATCAGCTTTCCGCATGGCTTGCCGCTTTCGATAGCGGCGACCGGGCTAAGCTTCTCGCCTTCCTGCAGAAAAACTTTCCCGCTCGCGTCGCTGAAATTGACGACGAAATGGGTTTTCGCGAACAGACCGGCGGCTTCGATCTTAAGCAAGCTGGCGATTGCGACGTCACGAAATGCACTGCAATTCTGCAAGAACGCGATTCCGACCAGTTTGCCCGAATCGTGGTCGACGTGGATCCTGCCGAGCCGCACATGATCAAAGAGGTCGAACTTCGCGCCATTCCGCGCCCCGCTGACTTTCCCATCACCCGCATGACGGAAGCGGCGGCGCTCAGGGCCTTTCGTGCCTACCTGGACCAGGCTGCCGCGGCCGGTCGTTTTTCCGGAGCCGCCCTGGTTGCGAAGAACGGGAAACAGGTATTCACCGCCGTTTATGGCATGGCCGACCGCGATAAGAAAATTCCCAACCATCCTGGCACGCAGTTTCGCATTGGCTCCATGAACAAGATGTTCACGGCGACGGCGGTGCTGCAACTGGTGCAGGCTGGCAAACTCAATCTCACCGATCCGCTCGGCAAGTATCTCCCCGACTATCCCAACAAAGATGTGGCCTCCAAAGTCACCATTCACCACCTTCTCACTCACACTGGGGGCACCGGCGACTTCTTCGGCCCCGAGTTCGACAAGCACCGCCTAGAGCTGCGCACGTTGCAGGATTACGTCAAGCTTTACGGAGAGCGGAGTCTGGCCTTCGAGCCCGGCAGCCGCTGGGAATACAGCAACTATGGGTTTCTGCTGCTGGGCCTGGTCGTCCAGAAAGCCAGTGGCCAGGACTACTACGACTATGTTCGCGAGCACATATTCAAGCCCGCAGGAATGAACTCCACTGACTCTCTGCCGGAAGATCAGGCGGTTCCAGGCCGATCTGTCGGTTACACGAAAATGAACGACAAGAGAGAGTGGCTTCCTAACCTGGATACGCTTCCGTACCGAGGAACTTCCGCCGGTGGAGGTTATTCGACGGTCGAGGACCTTCTCGCATTTGCCAACGCACTCGAGAACCACAAACTGCTCGATGCCAAGTATGTGGATCTCCTCACCACCGGCAAGGTCGAAAGGCCGGGTGGCGGCTCGAAGTATGGCTACGGCTTCGGCGACGAAGTCTCGGCTGACGGCGTTCGCTGCTTTGGCCATGGCGGAGGCGCACCCGGCATGAACGGAGATCTGAAGATATGCCCGCAATCCGGCTTTGTGATCGCTGTCCTGGCAAACCTCGATCCACAGGCCGCCGGGCACGCCTCGGATTTCATCACGGCGCGCTTGCCGAAAGATTAGCCCTTCATCGCCGGATGAATAAATTCATGTTACGGACACTCCTCGATTGGGCGACGGTCTTTCGACTTAACTAGGTGACCTGTATCTTCTCGTCTATCAACTGCTTGTTGTTTTCTTCCGTGCCCGCGAGTTCAAAGGAGTTGGTGATCGCCGCTTTCCCTTTTTCCACGCTGGTGATGATGTAGGAGCAGCCAATCCAGTGGGCCTCGGCGAGATCGGTCGACGACCAGCGAGCCGGATGGTCGGGATGAGAATGATAGAAGCCGACAATGTCCTCGCCTCGCTCACGGCCTTCGCGCTGGATGCGCACCAGTTCCCGCGGGTCGATGTTGTAGCGGTTCTGCGGCGAATCGGTACGCGTATTGCCGCAGCGCGCGGTCGAGGTCACGATGCGGATTCCGTCATCGTGCATGCGACCGAGAAGCACGCCGCAGCATTCGTGCGGATAGGTTTCTTCGCCATGGCGGCGAAGCGCTTCGTAGTCTTTGCGTTCAACTCTCAACATAGGAATGACAACTCACCGAAGTGGCACAGAGAAAAGCAAGATCGAGATATAAATCTTGAACCTCACTCCGGCGCAGCCTACCTGTTGCATCATTAATTCGTTGTCGCTTCTTGGTCTGCTCTGTGTCTCGGTGCTCTGTGTCTCGGTGCCTCTGGGGTGAGATTTATTCCGTCCAGAATCTCTCACTCAAGTATTTGTCGCCGGAGTCGCAAAGGATGGTGACAACCACCGCGCGCCGCTCTTTTCTCATTTCGAGCTGCTCCGCGAGTCTGAGGCTGGCGAAGATGCCAGCGGCGGCGGAAATTCCCACCAGCAGTCCACAATCGCGGGCGAGGCGGCGGGCCATGGCGTAAGCGTCCTCTGTGGCAATCTCGAAGTTTTCATCCGCCAGGGTTGGATCGTAAATCTTCGGAACGATTGCGCTGGGCATGTGCTTGGCGCCCTCGATGCCGTGGAAAGCTGAATCAGGCTGGAGAGCGATGCAGCGGATTGTAGGATTGAGTTCCCTGAGGCGGCGTGTGGTACCCATGAACGTACCGCTGGTGCCGAGCATGGCCACGAAGTGCGTGATCCGTCCTTCGGTTTGTTGCCAGATTTCATTTGCCGTGCCGTGATAATGCGCCCGCCAGTTCGCGTCGTTGGAATACTGATCAGCGTAGAAATACAAATCCGGACGCTTGGCGGCAAGTTCGCGCGCCATGCGGATGGCGCCATCGGATCCGTCGCCGGGATCGGTATAGACAATATTCGCGCCGTAGGCTTGCAGGATTTTCTTGCGCTCAACTGAAACATTCGTCGGCATGCACAGCGTGACTGAAAATCCTTCTGCCGCGCCCAGCATTGCATAGGCGATGCCAGTATTGCCGCTGGTGGCGTCGAGCAGAATTTTGCCGGGGGCAAACTGCCCATTGCGACGTCCTTCCGCAACGATGCCGGAGGCGGCGCGATCCTTCACTGAGCCGCCCGGGTTGTACCATTCGGCCTTGCCCAAAAGGGTTACATCGGGCAGGTGAGTCGTCAACCGATCAAAGCGAAGCAGAGGGGTGTTGCCGATTCGCTCCAGTAAACTCTGACCTGGGCGAGCCATCGCGGCTTCGGGCGCGTGCTGCGCTGAGAGTGTTGCGGCCAACTCCACTGAATTCTGCCCCACGTTCGAACCACTTCCTTGTGACTATCGTAATTATGCAAGAACAGGCCAAACAGGCTATGTAGTATGGTGTCTTTAGATGATAGGAATTGCAAGTCCGATGCAGCGCGAAATAAGGAAGGCGCATTTCGTGAGCAGCTGCATCTAAACGGGAGATTGGAAGCGAGAAAATGTCCAAAGCAATAGAAGCCCGAACTTACGAGGAAGCGCTGGCTTGGTTGCGCGATCACGGGTTCGACGTGACCGAGGCGCCAGGCACGAACGGGCGCGTGTTCCTCAGAAAATATAACGTGTCGGCGGCGATCCAGAAGACCGACGAGGATGGGGTAAAGATTTTCGCGTATCCCGGATACCTGATCGGTAGCGAGATTTCGAAGCTTGTCAACCGCGGCTACCAGCAGTTCTTGAAGACCTCGAAGACGGAAGTTCCAGCGTCGGCCGATCACCTCAAAGCCCTGCAGTCGTATGCGGAAGAGTTGAAAGTTGCGCTGGGGTTACCAAGTCTTTATAACGAGTCCCTGGGGACGGTGAGCGACTCCTACCACTACGACCGCCTTAAGGACGACGACAAACCGCCGGTCGATCGACCCAAGCGTCCCTGGGAAGTTGCCGGGAAAGCGGCAGCGGTCAAAGCGGTTGCCGCCAAGAAGGGCCGCGCGTAAATTTTCGGCAGTTTTGTCTCCGAATTCATCTCATCAATTCGTTTCTCGTGCGAAACTGGTGCGCTCTGGTTCTTTCCATGCGGAGGCTTGCATGCGCAACCTGTTTGTCCATTCCTTCCTCTTATTTTTCCCCATCATGCTGCTTACGTCCGGTGATGAGGTCCGCGCGCAGGATGCGCCCGGCGGCCACGAGGGCACGAAGGCTGAAGTCGAGCACGTGCTCGGTACGCAGCAGGAAGCCTGGAACCGTCACGACCTGGAAGGGTTCATGGCGGGGTACTGGAATTCTGCAGAGCTGACGTTTTTCTCGGGCGCAAAACAGAATCATGGATGGCAGGCCACGATGGATCGTTATCGCGCAAAGTATGCGGCTCCAGGGCACGAGATGGGGACGTTGGAATTCTCCGGATTGCAGATCGAAACGCTGGGGGCGGATTCTGCGTTTGTGCGCGGTTCGTGGCAGCTAACGATGTCCGACGGGAAGACGCCGCATGGGTTGTTCACGCTGGTGTTCCGCAGGTTTCCCGATGGGTGGAAGATTGTGCACGACCATACCTCAGCGGCAGAATAAGGCAGTTCGACTATAGCTTTCCATCGTCGGACCCGGACTCCCGTCAGCGGAGCGGGTGAGAGGTTTATGTTCCTGAAACCAGGGATTTTATTGCGTATCGAAGGCGCGTTCGTACTCGCGCTCGGCGTCTTCCTTTACCGCTCGGCGGGAGCCGCCTGGGGGATCTTCTTCTTGTTTTTCTTGTGGCCCGATTTGTCGATGATAGGCTACCTGGTCTCTATACCGCTCGGGTCGGGGCTATACAACTTGGTTCACACCTATAGTTTCCCCTTGGCGCTGGCGGCAGTGTCTTTAATCGAGAACAAGAAAGGACTGTTGTCCTTTGCGCTGATTTGGATCTCGCACATCGGATTTGATCGTGCCCTTGGCTATGGGCTCAAGTATCCGACGTTTTTCAAGGACACGCATCTTCAGCGAGTGAACCAGCCCTAACCTACAATCCTCTTTTCGCTCGGACCTGCACTCGAGTGCCTTCGGGAAGTTTGCCGTTTACCAACTCCACGACGCCGTTGCGGATCACGCCCTCGAGCTCTATCGGAATGGGGTTTGCGTCGGCGGCCGCCAGGGCTGGGTTGGCCGCACGATCTCCTGAGCGCAGGCTTCCTTTTTCGTCCGCCCGCTCTTTGCCCATGCCGAGGTTGGCGGACAAGAGTGTCCGCCCCGCCTGGTCCGTGGTGACTCTTTTTCCCATGCCCTTGTCCATGGCTTGGTTGGCCAAGCGGTCGGCTTCAGTATTTTGTTCACGGAGGGCATGGCCGATGGCGAACCAGTCGAGTTTGGCGATCAGTTCTTTGGCGCGTCCGTGCAGATCTTGCAGCGTTACGTTTTTTACCTTGTAGATGCCCTTAATCTGGCGGACCAGCAACTCTGAGTCGCTAATAACCTTGATGGCCTTGGGACTGTGGTGAAGAGCGTATTCGAGAGCGGCGATCAGGCCCTGATACTCGGCGAAATTGTTGGTCTGGTGGCCGAGGTATTCGCTGAGCTGCGCGACTTTTCGTCCGGACTGATCCTGGATGACGACGCCGTAGCCAGCGGGGCCGGGATTGCCGCGGGCGCCGCCGTCGCAGTGTGCGATCAGGTAGTGCTCGGGTGGATTTTCACGGGAGAAATCATCGCGCTGGGCAAAGAGCGGCTTGCTGCGGGAGAACGGCATGCAGACGAGTTTACAACGGAGACTGATGGGGACACTGTTGGAAACTGCGGAACCAGATCGCGCAGGCGTGCTGGAAATGCCTTGCAGAGGCGTTGGTGGTGAGGAGATCCAGGGGATCCTTCGACTACGGAAAAACGATTTGCGGGCGAACGCTCTGGCTGCGCTCAAGATGACAAGGCTAACAAAGATAAGGATGAGAGTTAACGTCCCGCGGCCAGGCGCGTGGCCAGGCGGGCGGGCAGGTTGGCGGCGAAGATGCGGTCCTGCGCGGCTTTCAGATTGTAGGGCGTGCGGTGGAAGTGGACGATTTGCGTCTCGGTGTCGAACAGGGCAAAAGCGGCGCGCCAGTCACCGTCGCGAGGTTGTCCCACCGAGCCGGGATTGATCAGGTAACGCGTGGAGGATTTCAGTTGCAACGATACGGACTCTGCCTGGCCGACGGTGCGGTATTCGGGCCGGAAGCCGTCGGCGCTCGAACCGTTGGCGAAGAATCCGCCTTGCAGGTGGGTGTGACCGAAGAAGGTGAGGGGAGTGGAAAGCGTGATGAGCGGGACTAGAGCGTCGCCGATCGACACTACGTAGGCGTCTTCATCCCCGGGCGAGCCGTGAACCAGTTGGACCTGGGGGAAGTCGTCCAAGGGGAGCGGGCCTTGCGGCAGAGAGTGCAACCATTCGTAATGCTCGGGAGTGAGTTGACCGCGCGTCCAGATGGCAGCGGCAGCGGCTAGCGGATTGAAGTCATCCAGCTCAAGCAGACCGGTTGCGGCCTTGTCGTGATTGCCGCGGACAAAAATCTCACCCAGGGCGCGCGCGCGATCGATGACTTCATTGGGAGAGGCTCCGTAGCCGACGACGTCGCCGAGGTTAGCAACAAAATCGAAGGCGGGCGCCCCGGCGACGCAGGCCTCCAGCGCCTCGAGGTTGGCGTGAATGTCGCTAAGCAGCAGTATGCGCAATGAACACCAGACGGATGGCGATTATAGAACGACCGGACGGAAGAGGATACAGGGGTGGGTTCAATTCCGCCATCGCTATTTCGAATTGACCACCGGACAGCGAGCCCAATGCTGCGGCGCAACCTGCACCAGCGGTGGAAAGGCGCGGGCGCATTGCGGCAGACGAAATTCACAGCGCGGCTCGAAGGCGCAGCCGGGAGGCATCGCGTGCAGCGGCGGGACCGTGCCTTCGATCGTACCCAGGGGATGTCCGCGCTCGGTCTTCAGGTTGGGAACGGCCTGCAGGAGTCCGCGGGTGTAGGGATGGGCAGGGCCACTGAAGACGGCATGCTTGGCGCCCAGTTCAACGACGCTTCCGGCATACATTACGGCAACGCGGTCGGCAACCTGGGAAACGACTGCGAGATCGTGCGAGATGAAGAGCATGGCCAGCCCGAATCGGGAGCGCAGGTCAGCGAGCAGATCGAGGATTTGTGCCTGGATGGTAACGTCGAGCGCGGTGGTGGGCTCGTCGGCGATCAGCAACCTCGGGCGGTTTACGATGGCCATGGCGATCATCACCCGTTGTCGCATTCCGCCGGAAAGCTGATGAGGGTAGTCGCGGGCGCGGCGGTCGGGCTCGGAGATCGCGACTTCATTCATGGCCTGGACGGCGAGTTTCTGGGCCTCGCTTTTTGAACGCGAGCCGTGAGCCAGTACGGACTCGACGATCTGGTCGCCAACCCGCATGACGGGGTTGAGGGCGGTCATGGGCTCCTGAAAGATCATCGCGATGCGCGAGCCGCGGAGTTGACGCATGGAATCGTCGGGCAATGCTGCCAGATCGCGGGATGAGCCATCTTCAGCGAAGAGAATTTCGCCGGAAACCTGTGCCTGAGGCGGGAGAAGCCGCATAATGGCAAGGGACGTAATGGACTTTCCGGACCCGGACTCGCCGACCAGGCCGAGAACTTCGCTGGGAGCAATCGAGAAGTTGAGATCGCGGACGGCAGGCAAGGCTCGTCTGGGGACAGCCGCTCGCGGCTGTCCGGCGGCGAACTCTATGTTTAGGTTGCGGATGTCGAGAAGCGGTGGCACGGTGTCATGGTAGCAGCGCGGAGCCGCCCTGCGGGCGACCGACAGCCCGGGCGGTTGTCTATTGCCCCAGAATGAGGGGCAAGCCGTTTTTGCTGTTGCCGATTACTACGACTTTTGAGTTCGCGCTCTTGGCCAGGTTCTCGGTGGCTTCGATGCCTTTCCATTCCAACAGAGATGGGGTAATGCCCTGGGCGACGATCTGCTGGAAGTCGCGGACTCCGGCCGCTTCGATGCGCTTGCGCTGAGCTTCCTGCGTTTCTTTTTGCAGACGGAAATTCATGGCCAGGGATTCCTGCTCGGCCTGCTGCTTGGCTTCGATAGCGGCTTTCAGCGTGGCGGGCAATTGGATGTCGCGCAACAGAACGTTTTCGACTGTCAGTCCGCGCTGATTGAGTTGGGCGGTGACCTGATCGTAAATCTGCTTGCCAACCATTTCGCGTTCGCCCGTGTATAGAGCGTTGGCGGTGTGTGATGCAGTAGCCTCGCGGATGGCGGAGCGGAGAGTGGGCTCAACGACAACCGTCTCATAATCAGAGCCGATCTTCTGAAAAACCTCAGAGGCGCGGTCGGGATTGAGGTGGTAGATCAGCGACGTGTCCAGGCTCATCATGAGGCCCTCGCTGGAAGGCACGCTGGCGGATTCTTTCAGGGTTTGCGTCTGGATGGAGAGTTCGTTATTGGTCTTCAGCGGATTGATCAGGTGGATACCTTCGCCGAGTGTTTCGCCCGTCACTTTTCCGAAGAGCGTGAGCACGCCGACGTGACCGGTGCCGACTCTGGTTATGCAACTGAATAGCAGAATCACCAGCAGGAATAAGGCGATACCAATTCCGATCAGGCGAATAAGTCCTGCGCCATGACCGCCGCCATCAATGATTCTGCCCCGAGCCGGATCAAAGACCGTCATCAGTTGTTTCTCCCTTGTCGTCGCCTCATTGTACGGCAGGCTATCCGCCGCAGTATTTCGCCACCTTGCGGCAAAGTTGCGCAGGTCCTGAATCTCGACGCTTGGGGGCCGCATCTTTTATGATAAGAGCTATGAGCAAGATTCATATCCCTACGCCTTTGCGTCAGTATGTTGGAAAACAATCCACTGTAGAAGTAAAGGCGGCGACCGTCGGCGAAGCCTTGACTGCACTATTGGCACAGCATCCGGATCTGCGCCGGCATCTATATACCGAGGACGGAAAACTGCGCGCCTTCGTTAATCTATATGTGAACGACGAGGATATTCGCTACCTGCAGAAAGAGGCAACCGCGGTAAAGGAAGGTGATAACATTTCCATTGTGCCTTCCATCGCCGGAGGCGCTGCGTAACCTTAGAGTTTTAAGAGCCAGCGACAACAGAGTTGGGAACCACTAGTTTGAATCCTGCCGTTACATACCGCTGTTGTATGTGTCCTGCCTGTCGTTAGCGTCGCCACTCGAGCGTCCGAACTCCACGCAGCCCGTTTCAAATGTCAACCGAGGATCCTATGGCCACCATCACCACCGAAATTCCAGTAACCCTTAGCAAGGATGAAATCCTGCGCTACTCGCGCCATCTGATCATGCCTGAAGTCGGCATGGAGGGGCAGCAAAAGCTGAAGGCGGCTCGCGTGCTGTGTATTGGCGCGGGAGGTTTGGGCTCGCCGCTCGCTCTTTATCTCGCGGCTGCGGGCGTGGGCACGCTGGGGATTGTCGACTTCGATGTGGTGGATTACACAAATTTGCAACGGCAGATCATTCACTCAACCGCAGATGTGGGGCGAAAGAAGCTGGATTCTGCCGCGGATAAATTGACCGGGATCAATCCATTTCTAAATCTGCGGAAGTTCGACCTGCGGCTCAGCAGCGAGAACGCTCTGGAACTCTTTCGCGACTTCGACATCATTGCCGACGGCACCGACAACTTTCCAACGCGCTATTTAGTGAACGACGCGTGCGTGCTCACCGGCAAACCGAATGTTTACGGATCGATTTTCAGGTTTGAAGGTCAGGCGAGTGTCTTTGCGACGGAAGAGGGGCCGTGCTACCGCTGCCTCTATCCCGAGCCACCGCCGCCAGGGCTCGTACCTTCTTGCGCGGAAGGTGGAGTGCTGGGCATTCTGCCCGGGCTCGTCGGAGTCATGCAAGCCACCGAAGTGGTCAAATTAATTTTGGGCGTCGGCGAGCCGCTCATTGGGCGACTGCTGCTGATTGATGCGCTGGGAATGAAGTTTCGCGAACTGAAGCTGCGCAAGAATCCGGATTGCCCAGTCTGCGGGACGCATCCCACGGTCACGAAGCTGATAGACTACAACGAGTTTTGCGGCATTCGCGGGGAGGAAAAACCGGTGTCGAATGGAGTTCCGGAAATTCAAGTGGAAGAACTGAAGCGTCGTCTGGATGCGAAAGAGGATCTATTCGTTCTCGACGTTCGGGAACCGCACGAATATCAGATTTGCAACATCGGCGGACATCTGATTCCGCTCAACGATTTACCCAACCGCGTGAATGAACTGGATTCTAGCCGCGAAATTGTCGTCCATTGCAAGATGGGCGGACGCAGCGCGAAGGCCGTCGCGTTCCTGCAACAATCGGGATTCAAGAAAGTGCATAATCTGGCGGGCGGGATTAATGCATGGGCGGAGAGAGTGGATCCGAAAGTGCCGAAGTACTAAACCGAGTTCTCAGTCAGTTTTCGGGAAGGGAGCGCCATGGGCGCTCCCTTCTGTATCTGCTCAAAGCAGATTTTGGGCTCGACTTCGCCGCGCCGCAGGGCATAGTGACGTGCCCTCTTCATCTCCTGAAGTTCGAGTGCATTACTCCAGTGAGAACCAGTTAAAGTTGCTGATCGTGTTGTAGTAGCCTCCGGTATCCATGACCATCTGCAGCGTATGGGTGCCCGCGGGTAGGCGGATTCCCGGCACGCTGAGTGTCTGCCACGTCTGCCAGCCGTTCGTCTGGGGCACCGAAATTGGACCGCTCACGTCCCGTCCGTCTACGGCGAGATGGAAGACACCGCCGGCTACATCTGTGGCGACCCGCACGTTCAGCGTGTATATACTCGCGCCCTGGATGTTGACCGTATAGTTCAGCCAGTCGCCAGGATTGGTGGAACCCACGTCGTATCCGCCGCCTGTATCGGAGCAATTTTCGATATAGACGGTTTCTCCCGGGCGGTAATTCGCGCCACCATTGTTCTGCGAGTTGCCATTCCAGTAGGCCAGCCCTTTCCCCCCGCGATCAAAGTTCTCCATCTGGATCAGACCGGGGATTGTAGCCGGACCGGAGGGAAACGGCGTGGACGCGGTGAATGGCTGCACGCTAAACCAGTTGAAGTTACCCATGCCGCCCGTTGGCCCATTGCCGTCAAAAACCACGCGCATCACTTGCTGTCCTGCGTTCAGCCAAAACTCAGGGCTCACCATGGTCGTCCATGTTTGCCAGCCATCAGTTGCGGGCGTGAATTGATCGCCCGTGACGTTTCGTCCGGCAAATTCGGCATGCCAATACCCACCGGGACCGAGTGACGCCACGCGAGCCTGAAGATTGTAAAGTCCACTCTGCGTGACGTTCACGGTGTAGGTGAGCCACTGCCCCTCGTCCGTGTAGCCGACGTCATAACCGCCGCCTGCATCGTAGTTGTCTTCCACGCCGACGGTTGTCCCCGGACGATAGTTCGTTCCCGCAGGGTTGCTGGTGTACAAGTTGAAGTAGCCGACGCCATTGCCGCCGTTGTCGAAGTTTTCCGCCTGAATCAGTCCGGGTAAAGGCCACGGCGTTCCACCAAAAGGCGTTTCCGGACCGCCGACAGTCAGCTGCACAGTGGAGGAGCGCTGCAGGTTCCCATGCGTGCCCGTAATGGTTATCGGATATGTCCCGCTACTTGCACCGTCAGAGGCCTTCAACTGCAGGGATGACTGGTTGGGAGATCTCCACGATGGACGGAATTGTCCCCACACACCGGCAGGCAGGCTGCTCAGGTCGAGACCCACTGGCCGGTGGTCTTGTCCATAGCGGTCTACATCCACCACAAATTGTGTCGCGCTTCCCGGGGCGACGATCTGCGTATCAGGACCCGCAGTTACATCGAATGTCGATCCTGGATAACCCTGCCAGGTGAACGTCGCGACCGCTCCGGCCGGGAGAGTGTAGACAATATTCTGACCGCGCCAATTGATGCTGAAAGTATTCGAGTTAGAGGCGGAGTTCAACACTACAACGGCAATCGATCCATCGGGATTCTTGAACGCCACGTCCTCTACGTTGCCCGAGCCGAATGTATTTGAGTCGATGCGATAGGCGCCCGTCTGAGTATATTTCGAGAGATGGCCGAGGACGTAGTACTCCACATTCCTCTCAATCGTGGCAGGAGTTGTGCTGGTGTCAATCGTTACCACGCCGCGGCAGTCGGTGCAGCCGTTCTGCACTGTCGGCCCGCCGTTCTGGTTGAGATCCATGTTCCACAAAGTCACGTTCTTCGCCCAGTTGCGGAGTACGTTGATCACGTCACTCTCAACCATATTCGGCAAATTCGTCGCGAAATCCGGCGCGTAATATCCGCCAGTACACTCGTTAAACCATATAGGTGTGCCGGGCTGCAGATAGTGAATCGCATTTTGTGCGTCAGCCACACTGCCTGCATAACAATGGAACGATACGCCGGCCAAATATGGACGCAGCTCTGGATTGCGCAGCAACAGCTCGGGATAAAGTGGGTTGTCCCAATTGTGCTCGTAGCCGAAAATGCCAGGTGTCGCGTCGGTTGGAGAAGCATTCTGACGATCGAAGTTCCATCCCTGATTCCTGAAGCGCTCGGTCATCAGCGCCGGGCCCAGATAACGGCTGATGAAGTTGCCCTCATCAAGCGATGTCATAAACATAGTGGGGTAACCGCTGGTTTCATACAGCGGCTCGTTCTGGACGGCGACGTAGTTGATGGGTATCCCGTTCGCCTCATAGGCTTGAATGAACTTAACGAAGTATTTCGACAGCGCTGAAAAATACTCCGTATTCAGCGTGCCGCCATTCGTCGATCCACTCGTTTTCATCCATGCAGGCGGCGACCAGGGCAACGCGAGCACCTTAATTTGAGGATTAACCGCCAAGGCGGCCTTGATGGTTGGAATAATGTAGGCCTGATCATGCGCAATCGAGAACTGCGTCATGTTCGGGTCGGTGTCTCCCGGCGGAAGGTCGTCATACGTGTAATTGCTCAGCGCGAGGTCGGTGGCGCCCATCGGCTGGCGCAGAAAACTCAAATGAATCCCCTCAGGGCTGAAAAGATCCTGCATCAGCTGATTTCGCTGCGCCGGCGTAAGCTTTTCCCAAACCAGCCAGGCCGCCGAATCGGTAAACGAAGCGCCCACTCCTTCGAGCGTCTGGTAACGAATGGTGTCGTCCACATTGATGGCCAGCGTACTCCCTGTGCCCGGGGCGAAAGTCAGCGAAGGTTGCGGGCTCAGCAGCGCCGACTGATCTGGATTCGTTTGATCGACCTGGACCGTCTGCCCCAAAGCAGGAGAAAGCAACAGCAAGGCCCCCGCAAGAGTCCGGAAGGTCCACAGAGAACTCAGTAGGATGATTGAGCTGAAGCTGGAAAGGGACTTCATAGGACTAGCCCCCGGCAAAGTGAGATATCTGCGCAACCTGCGAAGGAATTCGCAGTTGTCAAAAATACCTACCAGCTGAGAAACGCCATCGTCAAGAGACAAACGATTGTCTACTGTAAATTCCCCACTAATATACCCGGTCGACTGTAGCCCTACCCCTGGTAACGGCTCCCTGTCCCTGGCGGAGATATATGAAGATGGATCTGGCGAAATCCCCCCCCGGTAGAGCCCGCTAATACTGCGGCACCCGGCGCCGCCTAGGATGCGGCTTCCCTTTCGGCGAAGCTGCAGCTGGGTTCCGATCCTCCGGGTGCTGATACCGACGTCGACGGCAGTTTTTGTCGGCAACACGCCTTCCGATGTTCAAATTGCGGAGGGCGAACATACAGTTGCGGTGAAAAAGGTGGGGTTTAAAGACTGGGAACGGAAGCTGAAGGTTACGGGCGGGAACAGCGTTTCGTCTCAACGCGGAGTTCGAGAAACTTCCAAGTCCCGAGCGACTCATGGGAATCGCCCAGCTTGGCTGTGCCCGGCTGCACAGCCGGGGCGGCTATCCCAACATGAACGGTTTGTAGAAGACCAGAAATAGCAACCATAAGAAACGGGAGCACCGCAGGTGCTCCCGTGTTGGTTGGTTACAGGAGTTACTGGCTGGAACCGCTGGCTCGCATACTGTCACTGGCTTCGCCCAGGTCCAAGGCGATTTTTTTACCTTCGAAGCGAACCCCGATGAGGGAATTTGGACCGCTTTCATTTTTGCGGGTCACAGCCGCGTCGTTCGTCGCAGGCGTTTGCAGTTCAATCACATGCGCCGGCACGGTTGCTAATACATTCTTACCTTGCAGGATCTTTACTTCCACGTTGGGGCCGCTGCCTTCCCACTGGATTTTGTAGTCCCCCGGCTTCAGGGTTGTTCCGTTGAGGGTTACATGATCACTAAGCTGCAGAGTGCCCTTGGTTGCGGCCAAAGCGCTCGATGCCAATAACAACGCCAATCCTAATACGATGCTCTTCGAAACTGTCGCGAACTTCATGACTGCTCCTTGATTTCTTCCCCGAATCTCGTCGGGGAGCGGCTGGGGCGGCCCGGTTCACGACTTGCGCGAGAAAACATTTGTGTTTTGCCGCGAATCGCCTACAATGCATTCGTTGGGGTTCAGCAGACAAGCCGCAAGGCCTGGCTCGCTGTGCATGGGGGTTCTGTCACCTGGGCCGCCAAACCGAGAGTGAAAGAATCCCCTAACCCCGCAAGAATCCTGCGTTCCAAAAATCCCGCCAACTCGTCTACGCTGCCTGCCTACTCCCACTACTACGAAGTTGCTTCATCGAAAGTTCCGTAGTGCGGTTCGATGTTTCTGCTAATTTCCGATTATGCATGTATTGACGAAGAGGGCGCATTTCCGGTAGCAGGAAATCGAGGTGAATTCGTTTATGAGGATCTGGAACAGTGAGAGTGTGTTCTGTGAGAGTGTTCTGTCTACCGGTAACGAAGACCTGGCGGCCGACACCGTGAAGCGCGGCGTAAATCATGCGTCATAGAGAAAGCTGCTTGCGTGGCCAGTGCACCGCCGGCGCGCATTGCCGGCTGCGGGCAGAAGACCTCGCCGCCCGCGCCACGCAGTGTCAATCCGCGTCGCCGTGTTGACGCTCGACCGACCAGATGCTGGCCTGATCCTTTTCGAACGGGTAGACGTGAACCATCCAGTTGAAGATAACGGGATGGAATGTTCCACCGGCGGCATCGCAGGCTTCCTGAGTAGCAATCGATCCCTTCAGCCCAAACAGCGGATGAGGCGCCAGCATTTCTTTTCTGCGATCCGCAGGGGGCACGCAGAAATTTACGTGCTCGTGCCATTGCGCGATGCTGAGCGGAACCCGCTGGTCAAGTTGCTCTTCGCCGAGACGCTTGGACGCCGTGTACATCACGCCGATGAGTTTGTAATCGTCGCCATGTTTTTCATAAAGCAGAGACGTAGGGTGCTCAGGATTGAAATTGAACGCCGCTTCAATTGCATATTGGTAGTTTGTGAAGTGATACATCTTTTGCGGAACTTCGGGATGGAAAATCTTGTAGCCGTCGGCCAGTGCAGCATGGTAGTCAATGTATTTTGTTGACGCCTTGCGTGCGTCCTCCACCACGCGCCGAGCACGCTCGGCATCGCCCGGCTTCACGGGACGGAGAGCTGTCATCTTCATGTGAGCGCCCATGTCCATGTGACCTTCCATGGAATGCATGGCGTGCATGCTGGCGTCGGTGTCCTTATCGTCTTTCGTTCCACCCATGGACATGTCTTTCATATTCGACATGTCATGAGCGGGTACATCCATGCCCGGCATGTTCTGCTCAGTACCCGGCGAGGCGTTGCCGCTGGTGGGTTGCTGCTGGCCCCAGGTCACGCTAGCCAGAAGGAAAAATGAAATCAAAAGGACGATGCGTTCCCGCATGGTAAATCTCCTCATGTTCCTACTCTGTATTAACCCTGAAGCAGAGTAGTTGTTTCTGCAAGCGATCTTAGGTTACTGAGGTAATTATGCCGAGTTCAATCTGAGCTGGGAGAAAGCGGCCTACCACCTGCATTTCTTATTATTATGATTATTATTATGAGCGCGGAGTCGCTGGATTTAGACGCCAGATTCCGGCATTCAAATAGGTGGCATAGCTAACCCAGGCCAAGTAGGGCACGAGAAGCGTGGCGGAGAAGGGTGAGATTCGCCAGAACAAAATTATGGTGGCAAGAATTGCCGCCCACCACAGGATGATCTCGATCAGGGCGAGGCCGGGGGAGCGCAATCCAAAGAAAATCACAGACCAGGCAGCGTTCAGCGCGAGTTGAAGCAGAAAAACCGTAATTGCAGGCGAAGCTTCGGACCAGCCGCCGCCAACCCTCCATACATTCCAAGCGGCAATTGTCATGAGGAAATAAAGAATGGTCCACACCGGCCCGAAATAGGATGCCGAAGGACTTCCCGGCGGCTTGCGGAGCGAGGGATACCAGATGCGAGCCGAGCGCGCGGTGAATGCTGCTCCGATCCCCGCAGCGGAGAAGTTCAGGGCTACGAATGCGGCCAGCGCGACCAGCAAGTTTCTGGACAAGCGACCATCCCTAGCGCAGCGGAGCGGAGACGTGCTCGTGGACGATCAGCCACTTCCCCTCCTGATTTTCCCAAACCACGGTCCAGCGGAAGTTGCCCATCTCAATCTTGCCGGCTTTCGTTGTCATCTCTTCTTTTACGGTCGCCGTGGCCCAGACCGAATCTCCGTGGGAATGGATGTCGGCATCATCGTTCACGGTGAACTTGGCGCTTTTGTAGCCCGACAGAACCGCCTTAGCGCCTTTTTCGTATTCATCCCAACTCGCGTATTTCAAAGGAGCGATATCGAAGAATGTGTGTGGGCCGCTGGCATAGAACTTGGCGACGTTGTCGGGATCCAGGGTGGACCAGCCGTCCCAAATTTTCTGCAGGTAGGCTTTGTCGGGTGCGGGACTGGCTGACGATTTCTTCGCCGTCGGCTTAGGTGACTTCGCGAAGCTGGCGAACGAGAGAGTGAAGAGGCAGAGCGAAACCGCGAGCAGGCGTTTCATGGTTGAATTCCTTTTGAGTTGCGGCTGACTTCATCCGAAGATCGCGGAATTCTCGCACACGGACCGGCGATCTGCAAAGCCGCATTGACCGATTTCCACAGCGCACGCTAAAATGGTTGAGTTTGCCTGTACTCGCCGACCCGTTCTGGGGACGCCTGCCGTGGCTGCTGAAGCGCCGTGGCGGAAACACAGCAAGCATAGAACGTTCAGTGGGTCCATGATTGCACGCGTGTGCGCGTGAGTCGCGCCTGAGGAACTGATTCTTCACGACATTTTGATGGAGGCAGACGTATGTACGCGGTCATCCGCGCCGGTGGAAAGCAGTACCGGGTGGCGCCCGGGGATGTGATTCGAGTGGAAAAACTGGCTACGGGTACCGATGGCCAGGTCGACTTTGCCGATGTTTTGGCGGTCTCGGGCGGAGAAGGACAGATCGGTAAACCGGAAGCGGGAGCGCGAGTCGTCGGTGAGGTTGTGGAGGAAGGCCGCAGCCCGAAAATCCTCGTCTTTCATTACAAGCGCAAGAAGCAGTATAAAAAGCTGCGCGGGCACCGGCAATCCTATACGGCGGTGCGCATTACTGAGATTGCGTTTGACGGGCAGAGTTTTAAGGCTCCGGAATTAGCCAAGAAGCAACCGAAGGTGAGGAAAGCTGCGGCGGATGAGCATGAGGCGCAATCTGAGGTGAAAAGCGTTAGGGGACATGCGACGAAAAGTCATGCGAAGAAGAAAGCCCCTTCCAAGAAGGCGGCGAAGAAATCCTCAACCAGGAAAAAGAAGTAATCGGTATCTGAAAATCTAGGACTGAGAGTTGATACATGGCACATAAAAAAGGACAAGGCACTTCACGAAACGGCCGCGATTCAAACGCGCAGCGGCTAGGATTTAAAGCGTTCGGCGGGCAGATCGTGCCCGGCGGAACCATCATCGTAAGGCAGCGCGGCACCCCCGTGAAGCCGGGACTCAACGTGGGGCGCGGCAAAGATGACACGCTTTTCGCCAAGATTACCGGGCGCATCAAGTTCCTGAACAAGGGTTCGATGGGCAAGTTTGTGATGGTCGAGCCCATGGAAGTTATGGAGTAGTTCGCGTCCACACGCTGAAACGGCATTGTGCTTTATCGGCCGCGACTACCTATGCGACACGGCTTGGGCCTCGCCTTCGGGACGGGGCTCTTTGTTTTGTTGGGCGTCACCGGGTTGTCATCCTGGGCGAAAGCGAGGGACCTTGGTGCTTACCTGCAACGGCTACTTCTGTGGCGCAGGCCCGAACCAAGGTCGCCCGCTAGGCTCGGGATGACAGGAGTTCTTGGGAAGAGTGCGTTCGAGCAACCATGTTTATCGATGAGGCGAAAATTCGAGTGAAGGCGGGGGATGGCGGCAACGGCTGCATGGCCTTCCGCCGGGAAAAATATGTGCCGCGCGGCGGTCCATCGGGCGGCGATGGCGGCAAGGGTGGAGATGTGATCATGGAATCTAGCGAGCGGCACAACACGCTCGTCCATTTCCGCTTCAATCCCGAATACAAGGCCGAGCGCGGACGCCACGGGGAAGGCTCGAACAAGACGGGCCGCGAAGGCGAAGACGTTGTTCTCAAGGTCCCGGTGGGGACGATTGTGTACGACGAAGAAACCGGCGAGAAGGTGTTCGATTTTTCCGGCCCTGATCAACGCATGGTCATTGCCCGAGGCGGCCGCGGGGGGCGAGGCAACGCGCGCTTTGCCACCTCGGTGCATCAGGCTCCGCGTGAACATGAGCCGGGACGTCCAGGGGAAGAGCACAATTATCGGCTCGAACTGAAGCTGCTCGCCGACGTAGGACTGGTTGGCTATCCGAACGTGGGCAAGTCTACGCTGATCTCACGAATTTCGGCGGCGCGGCCCAAAATTGCCGACTATCCTTTTACTACTCTGCAACCGAATCTGGGGGTCGTGGCGGTGGGCGATCTCAACAATGAGATCAGTTTCGTGGTGGCCGACATTCCTGGCTTGATCGAGGGCGCGCATGCCGGTTCCGGGCTCGGTACACAATTCTTGCGGCACATCGAGCGCACGCGCCTGCTGGTTCACATGGCAGACGTGTCGGACGCGAGCGGGCGTCCGGATGTGGTCAAAGATGTGGAAGTGATTCTTGGAGAACTGGCGAGCTTTGGAGCTCATCTGGAAGACAAGCCCGTGCTGATGGTTGCGTCGAAGATGGACGTGGCCAATAAAGAAAAAGTTGCAGCGCTGAAACGGTATTGCAAGAAGCGCAAGCTCAAGCTCTACGAAATTTCGGCGGTTACGGGTAAAGGGATCGATGAACTGAAGTACGCCATGGCCAAGGAAGTGGATGTTCTGCGCGAGCAAGCGCTGCCGCGGGGCGAAGCTGAAGCCAAAGGCGCCTAGGCGGATAAAAGCTTCAGGCCCGGGGCAGGTGGGTCCCGTGCTGAAAATGATATTGAAGGATCTTCGCCGCCAAAGCGGGCGGCATTTTCTCTCCCGACGGTTGGACGGTGCGGACGATTTGCCCGCGGCAAACCACTTCGGTAGGCGAAAGTCCGGCGATCTCGGCCGGCAGCACCAGATTGATTTCCAGTTGAACGTTGGGTTGGAGAAGATCGGGCTGCAGGAAATCGCCGGCCTGAAACAGTAGACCGGAGCGGCTGATATTTCTGGTCTCGCCCTCATGCCATTTCTCTTCGTCCAAACGACGATACTTCAGAGGCAAATTAAGTTGAAATCGAGGTGCACGCGAGAATGCCGGCTGTTCCGGGCTCCGCTCCGCAGTGTGGGCGCTTCGTACTGACTTGGCAGTCTCCTGGGGGCCCAGTGTGGAATCCAGCACTTCCCGAACTTTGTTTTTGAGATCACGAAGAGTAAAGGGTTTCTGAAGCAGACGTACATCGGCGTCCAGCGTACCGTTGTGCCCGATCACGTTTTCGGTGTAGCCCGACATGTAAAGCACTTTGGTGTTGGGGCGGATTTCCGAAATCCGTTGCGCCAGCTCGCGACCGTTCATGCCGGGCATGATCACGTCGGTCAAAAGCAAATGAATTACGCCCTCGTGTGCGACGGCGATCTGCATGGCAACCGCTCCGTCCGCCGCTTCGATCACGCGATAGCCTTGCTTCTCCAGAAACTGCCGGGCCAGGTAGCGCAGGTTGGCTTCGTCCTCTGCCAGAAGGATGGTTTCAGTTCCCGGCTCGGTGAAAGCCGGCTCCTCGGGGACAACGACCTGTGCGGGCTCCACTCTCTCCGCCACGCGAGGAAGATAAATCTTAAACGTGCTGCCCTTGCCGGGTTCGCTGTAAACCCATATGTAGCCGCCGCTCTGCTTCACAATTCCGTAGACGGTGGAGAGTCCCAAGCCTGTTCCCTTGGTGCCCTTGGTGGTGAAGAAAGGCTCGAAGATATGGGACTGAGTCTCTGAGTCCATTCCCAGTCCAGTGTCGCTGATGGAGAGCATCACGTACTCTCCTGCCCGGAGAGGGGCGTGAAAGCGCGCATAGTCTTCGTCGAGCGATACGTTCGAGGTCTCGATGGTGAGCTTGCCGCCAGAGGGCATGGCATCGCGCGCGTTCACGGCAAGATTCATGATGACCTGATCGATCTGCCCAGCGTCGGCGCGCACGGCGCCCAGCGAGGAAGCCGGCACCATTACTAGATCGATATCCTCGCCGATCACGCGTGTCAGCATCTTCAGGTTCTCGGTGACGACGCCGTTCAGATCAAGAATCTTCGGTGCCAGCATTTGCTTGCGGCTGAAGGCGAGCAGCTGACGCGTGAGCGAAGAGGCGCGCTGTGAGGCGCCGGCAATTTCTTGTGCGGGGCCGCGGAGAGCGGGATCTGGGCCCAGGCGGTCGAGTAGAAATTCAGAATATCCGGAAATGACCATAAGCAGATTGTTGAAGTCATGGGCGATGCCGCCGGCAAGCCGGCCTACCGCCTCCATCTTTTGCGATTGCCGGAGTTGCTGCTCCAGAGCGCGCCGCTCAGTTACATCTTCAATAAACAATTCGAAGGCGGTTTTCTTATCGCCGTCACAAACCGCGCGACCCGAAACCCGGAGCGCGGTATTGATCCCATCTTTCCGCTTCCAATCGGCTATGAGGCCGTTGAAGGGCGCGGCTGAGTGCAGGTGATCGGCCAACTCGAACCAGAGGTGAGTATCCGCATAAAGTTCTCCCAGATGTTTTCCCACGAGTTCCTCGGCTGAGGAATATCCCAGGATCGCCAGCAGTGCGGGATTTACATCCAACAATTGGCCAGCGGCGTTGCAGCGGCATATGCCGTAAGGAGCGTTGGTCACCAGAGATCGGAAATTGATCTCAGAGCGGCGCAAACCTTCCTGCGCTGCCCTCAGAGCGGCATTAAACCAGCAGATGAGAGCCGCCAGCACAACGAAGAGCGCCAGTCGCAGCATGGTTGAACGAAATTGTGCCGGAGTCTGTTCGGAGGAAAACGAAAAATAAGCGCTGACGGTAAGTGCGAACGAGGTGGCAACCAGTCCAGGTTTCCAGCCACCATACCACGCACTCACCATCACGGCGACGGCGAATACGGCCAGGCGGCTTTCCGTGATGTTCGGAAGAAGTAAGGCCGGAATCAGCGCGAGGGTGGTGCTGAGCACGGCTACCCCGTAGCGCAGAATAGGCGCGCGAGCGGGCGGAATGCCGAGTAGGGGGAGGGTTACTCGCATAGTGACGCAATGCTAATGTCAGAGTCTTAGATGCGCGAGATTACAGGAGTTCACAACAAATGCGCAAGCTGCCTTGTTTGCTTGACGGGTAACACTGGGCCAAACGGACACTGGACTTTCGACCAATGCAGCGGGCGCCGCTATGGCAGCGTTGAAGGTTGAGCTTGCCAAGAGAGGCTGGAAACGAAGACACTAGCCGCGCATGAACATCGGATTGTTTGGCGGCACCTTCGACCCCATCCATCGCGGTCACATAGCATTGGCACAGGCGGCCCATGAGCGCTACAAACTCAGCCGGATTTTGTTCGTGCCCGCGAACCTTCCACCGCACAAGCAGCTTCAGCCGCTTTCGGCTTTCCCGCACCGCTACGCTATGACTGCTCTCGCCACAGCCCAAGGGAAGGAGTTCACGCCTTCGCTGCTCGAAGCGCCTGAAGACTCCGATCCAGGAGGGCCACGCGCGAAGAAAGAGAAGGAACGTGCGGCAAGGCCTAACTACACAATCGATACCATCAGGCGCCTCAAGCGGTCGTTCAAGAAAGCAGACCGCCTCTTCTTGCTGATCGGCATCGACGCCTTTGCGGACATCGCCAAGTGGCATGAGTGCGAGGCACTGTTTCGCGAGTGTGAGTTTGTGGTCGCCAGCCGGCCGGGATACTCTTTGGCGGATGTCGCCAATGCCCTGCCCGACGGCCTGCGGCCGCGGGCTGAAGCCACCCGGCCATTTCAAAAGCAAGCCGCCAGCGGGGATCTGATGCTGAAGGGCGTTACCATCCATCTGCTCGATGAGGTCTACCAGTCAATATCCTCAACAACAATTCGCCAGATCGTGGCCGCCGGAAAACCGCTGGGCCGCTTCCTGGATCCAACCGTGGCGGAGTACATCAAGAAAACTGGACTTTACCAATAGCCGTTTCCACAGCAATGACTTCGGCGATCAGGCAACTTCCCATTTACAATGATCAGGATCACAAACCACCTTGCATGAAGAAAAATGATTTGAAGCTCCAGGTAGCGGCAGCCATTCAGGCCTGCCTTGACAAGAAAGCTGAAGAACTTTCCATACTTGAAATGGAGAAGGGGTCGGCATTCACCGACTACTTCGTGCTGTGCAGCGGTACGAATCCGCGGCAGGTGCAGGCGATAGCGGACGAGGTGGAACTGCGCCTTAAGGCTGCAGGGCTGCGTCCCGCGCACGTCGAGGGGTACCGTCAGGCCGAGTGGATACTGGTCGACTATGTGGACTTCGTTGTCCATGTTTTTTCCGAGAAGGCGCGGAAGTTCTACGATCTCGAACGTCTGTGGAAAACGGCCAAGCGGCTCGAACCTTCGGAGTTGAAAGCGAAGACTCCGGCTAAAGCGGCATCGGGAACAAAGACAAAGACAAAGACAAAAATAAAAATAAAGACGAAGACAATGCCGCGGCGCATGGCCTCGACGGTTCCTCGTCGCAAAAAGGCGTAGTTCCGGTCTCGGGATACAACCTCAGCTCATCGTGTGCTGCGTGTATGACGATTTCTGCCAGCCTGGAACCTCTCAAAACCGAACCTTCCAAAGGTGAGTGCGAGGCGAGAACATCGAATTCGGCGCGTCCCCGATTCTGGCGTCTCGAAGCAAGTAAACTCCATCAGCCGTGAATATCAAGATTGCGTGGGTGGGCAAGACGAAGGAGCCAGCGATTCAGGCGCTGACGGAC